>CAZDRA010000014.1:0-64859 GCA_964507705.1 uncultured Roseivirgaceae bacterium
TGAGCACTCTTTCCCTGGAGGTCAATGTTTCATTTCCGGTTATTCACCATCAAGATATTTTATATGGGACGGTATTCGAGCCATTGATTATCTCCTGACTCGAAAAGAAGTTGACCCTGACAGGATCGGGATGACAGGACTATCAGGAGGAGGTACATCAACAGCATTAATTGGAGCAGTTGACGATCGGATTCTGGCAACAGCTCCCACGTGTTATATTACAAATTACAAAAATCTTTTTTTATCTGAGGGTCCTCAAGATGCCGAACAGAATATTTTCAATTTTTTAAAAGAAGGTTTAGATCATGCAGATTTAATAGAATTGCGTGCTCCAAAACCTACTTTGATTGTGGGTACTACCAGGGATTTTTTTAGTATTCAGGGTTTACGTGACACATATTTGGAGGCTAAGAGTGCCTACCGAGCCTTTGGTAAAGAAGACTTTCTACAAAAGTCAGAAGCGAATTATAGACACAGCTTCACAAAGAAAAACAATGAAGCCACCTATGCTTTTTTTCAAAAATATTTGAATAACCCGGGTGATTCAACGGAAGAAGAAGTTGATATTGTACCCGAAGAAGACCTACAAGTAACAAAAACGGGTCAGCTCTTTACTTCTGTAAATGGTGAAACCATGCATTCGTTGAATAAAAAAGTTGTTGAGAAGCAATTGTCAAGTCTGGAAAATTCTCGAATGAATATAGAAGAACATTTATCCAATGTGCCAGATGCAGCAATTAATCTCTCTGGATTTTCTTACCCAAAGGAATTCGGTGCTGGTATATTTTCAGGACGATATATAAAAGAAAAATATAAGTTGGAAAAATACCTTTTACCTGGAAGTGGAGATTATATGCTTCCACTGGCGATGTTTATCCCAGTAGAAAATAATAAAAATGAAGTTGTGCTTATACTTCATGAAAAAGGAAAAGATTATGCAGCAAATAATGACAGCATTACAAAGCAGCTCTTAGCAAATGGATATACGGTTTTACTGGGAGATCTTCCAGGAATAGGAGAGATGGGTCCCGGATACTTCAAAGGAGATGCTTATATTGATAATGTTTCTTACAACCTTTGGTTTGCAGGTATTCTCATTGGGAAGTCCATTGTAGGAATAAGAGCTGAAGATATTGTCAGGATGGTAAACTTTATTAAGACAACCCTTCCTGACAATAAATCAATATCTGCAATTTCTGTCGGCGTACTGGGAAGCGAGTTGCTTCATGCAGCAACTTTTGAAAAGGATATTCAAAATATTTGTCTCATGCAACCATTTCTTAGCTATGCAGATATTGCCATGACACATGATTATAAACCTTCATTTATCCATTCGATAGTAGCAGGAGCAATTGAGGAATATGATCTTCCCGATCTTATGGCTGGTCTATGCCCTAGGAAGTTACTTATTATTAATCCTTTGTCAGGCGATGGGTTGATAGCTAATGATTCAGAGGTCAGAGAAAGTATTAGATTTCCACGTGCTGTTTACTCATACAAAAACGTGTCAGAAAATCTGGGTATTTTCCATGGAGACAATAACGAAGAAATTCTGGTGCAAGTGTTGGAGTGGATAGATTGATACCAATAACTGTTAGAACATAACTTCACACTAAACTATGCAAAATCGAAGGATTAGGTATTGCAATTTTGCATTGACAATATCGAGGTTGGTATGACACTTCAAATCTCTGATGGAACTATGCCGTAATCTAAAACTTTTTTAAAATATTAAAATCAGAATTGCTAAGCTAAAATTTTGTGTTTGAAATTATTAGCGGATTTGTATAATATGAATAAAAATGTACCTGCCTCCAGAAGGATAATCGGGATTTAAAAAACCAGAAGAATTTTCAAATATTAATTCATTGAAAAGGTGCTAACAATTTGTGTGGTATTAGCCGCAAGCCCATCTAATTGTTAAATAAATTATTGATTTAATTGATATGTATTAGTTTTGATTTTTGGTTTAGACTAGTTTATTCAAATTTCGAGAAAAAATATAAATTTGTGTAAAGAAAATAGTTCTAAAAATACCCGCTTGACTTTGAGGAAAGTAAATTATAAAAAAATTGATTATTAGGCACATGTAAAGTCATTTAGTGTGTTAAACTAATAGTAATTAGTAAATTAAATATAACTATAAAACAAAAGTAATTAATATATCTTTTGAAAAACGACCAGGCTTTTTTGTGGGATAAATTAAGGAGTGGAGATAAAAACGCCTTTGACGAAGTATTTTATAAGTATGTTACCATACTATTTAATTATGGCAAAAGATATACTGATAATGATGTTTTGGTTGAGGATTGTGTTCAGGATTTATTTACCGATCTTTGGGTAAAAAGAAATAAACTGGGGAGCACAAATCAAATAAAGCCCTATTTATTAATTTCTATTAAAAGGCGGATATTAAGACAATTAAGTAAAGAAAAAAAGAATCTTAATTTTGATCAAATAGGTGAATTCCACTTAGAATATTCAGTTGAAGATAAAATTATACAGGAAAACAGTATTTCTGGGAATATTGATCAGCTTAATAGAACTTTAGAAAAGCTAACTCCAAAACAAAAAGAAGTTATACAGTTGAAATTTTTCGAGCAACTTTCATATGCGGAAATCGCTCAGGTTATGAATGTTGACATCAAAGCAATCTACAAGTTAATGGCTCGTGCGATTAACAGTCTGAAGTCAGATTTTATTCCTTTTTTAGTATTCATTTTACAGATCCAATAATATTATAATAAAAAATAAATATCAATGGGGTAATTATCCAGGTTGATGTATTTATTTAGTATGAATGCGTAAAAAGTATTTATAGATAACTTAACTACCATTTAAAAATGAATCAAAACAATAAATTACTTAACAAACTTATGGGAGATGAATCTTTCGTTTCATGGGTTTATACCAATAAAGATTCAAAGTGGTCAGCATGGTTGGCAAATAATATGGACAAGAAAGATGTCGTAGAGAATGCTAAGCGCATCATTCTCTCGATGAAATTCAAATCAGAAGTTCTTCCATTGAGTAGGATTGAATACATCAAAAACAGTATTGAAGATAACATTGTTATAATGGAGAATCGAAGCACTTCAAGTAGAATGTTATGGAGTCCATGGATAGGAAGGGCTGCTGTTTTATTAATTATGATAACCTTTGGTGCTGTTATGTATTTTATCGCCAATAATCAATCTGCAAATATTCCACAAATTGTTTCAGTTAAATACATTGAAAAATCCACACATAAGGGTCAGAAGCTTACCACAAATTTACCTGACGGATCAAAGGTGACACTGAACTCAAGTAGTAAAATATCTTACAAACTTCCTTTTAATGGTGAAGAAAGAATTGTGATGCTTGAAGGAGAGGCTTTTTTTAAAGTAGCCAGGGATACAATAAGACCTTTCAAAGTGCTTGCCAGCGGCGTTACAACCACAGCACTTGGCACAAGTTTCAATGTTAATTGCATAACAAATGAAAAAGTTGAAGTTTCACTTGTAAGCGGAAAAGTAGCTATAGAAAATCAAGGTGACAAATCAGTCATACTGTATCCTGGTGAGTTGGCCATGGCAGGGAAATCGAAAAAAATTGAGAAAGGTAAATTTGAGTATCTCGATAAAATAGCATGGAAAGATGGATTCCTCGTATTCAATAATGATGCATTTCCAGAAATTGTTGAGAAATTAGAAGGTTGGTATGGTGTAAATATTATGGTTCACGAAGGTGTTGGAGAGGATTTTCATTTTACGGCAAAATACGAAGATCATACTTTAAGAGAAGTATTGCAGGGTATTTCTTATGTTCAATATTTTGATTTTTCCATCAAAGGAGATGTTGTAGAAATAAATTTTAAAACAGATAATTAAATGAAAATGGAACTTATGAAAAGATGAAAGAATACTAAAAAAAGAGTCTATGGATGCTGGAACATCGCATAGACTGAAAACCGATTAATTTTCTATGAATTTAACATTATAAATATATGAATTTTAAAACTATACGGCAAATAATAACTTATATGTCCAGAAAAACATTACATGCAATAATCATAAACTGCCTTTTGATAGGTACAATGTATGCAGGGGGTCTCAATGCTCAAACCGTAAAGAGTATCCGAAATGAGTCAGTAGTTTTGCAATTAAACAATGCTGCTTTAACAAAAGTATTCAAAGAAATAGAATTACTAACAGACTATGACTTTGCTTATCAGGTAGAAGATTTGAACAGGAGTGTCCGCATCACGGCAAATTTTGAAAATGCAAGCGTCGCTGATGTTTTGATAGAAGTTTCAAGACAGACTGATCTAAAGTTCAAGCAAATTAACAATACAATACATATCACAAAAAGAAACAAGGAGGCCAAGTTTGAAGAAACTATTGAAGTAGTTATTCAGGGTATTTCTATAACCGGAAAGGTGATCGGTTCAGATGATGAAGAAGGCTTACCCGGTGTAAATGTAGTAGTAAAAGGCACCTCACAAGGATCGGTTACCGATGTTGAAGGCAATTATATAATCGAAGTGCCTGATGAAAGTTCAGTATTGGTTTTTAGCTCGGTTGGATATATCTCAGAAGAGTTCGCTGCAGGAACTCGTACTGTAATTGACCTCTCTATGGTTCCCGACATCAAAGCTTTAGAAGAAATTGTGGTTATTGGTTATGGCGCTGTGAAAAAGAGTGATCTTACCGGTTCTGTTGCTCAGGTTAAGGCAAAAGATTTGGTCCAAGCGCCAGCATCTGGTTTAAATCAGGCTATGCAGGGAAGGATGGCCGGTGTACAGGTAGTGCAAGGTTCTGCTGCTCCCGGTGGTGGAATTAAAGTATTGATACGTGGTACAAATTCTATTAATGGAAACAATCAGCCATTATATGTGATTGATGGTTTTCCGTTATTTGACGCAGGAGGTACAGGCAATCCACAGGGTGATGCAAGTAGTGTTTCATCATTTAATCCATTGTCCAGTATTAACGTCAATGATATTGAATCTATTGAAGTACTTAAAGATGCATCAGCAACAGCTATTTATGGTTCACGTGGAGCAAACGGGGTAGTATTGGTGACCACCAAATCAGGCAAGGCCGGTAGTTCGGTACTTACTTACGATGGATATTATGGAGTTCAGGAAGTTAATAATTTGTATGACCTCATGAATGCGCAGCAATTTGCGGAGTTTACAAATGAGAAATACAAAGATGAATCTTTTGCTCCTATATTCGGTGGGTCTGATCCTTCATTGCCAGATCCAAGTACATTAGGAGAAGGAACAGATTGGCAAGATGAAGTTTTTAGAGTTGCTCCAATACAAAATCATCAATTATCACTTAGTGGTGGAAATGATAAATTAAGCCATTTCATCTC
Organism: uncultured Roseivirgaceae bacterium; assembly: GCA_964507705.1. Lineage (GTDB taxonomy): Bacteria > Bacteroidota > Bacteroidia > Cytophagales > Cyclobacteriaceae > JAAUQL01. The sequence goes on from CAZDRA010000014.1 coordinate 5,362, forward strand.
TCTTGGTTATTACGATCAGGAAGGGGTAGTGAAAAATACAGGTATAAAACGAGCCAGTATCCGTACGAACGTGACTGGTAAGCATAAGGACTGGTTGAAATATGGATTTAACCTTAATTATAGCTATACGCAAAATAATTTGGCAAATGTTGAAGGTGCTGGTTTTGGAGAAAACTCTTCAATTATTGCTGCTGCCTTGGGCATGTCACCGCACTATAGTACTGTGCCAGATGATGATGGTTTTTATGAATGGATGGAAATACCACCTTTGACCGCCCAACTTGATAATCCACTCAGCAGAGTGTACAATAATTTTGATGATGTCATAAAAAATTATTTCTATGGCAATGCTTTTCTTGATTTTCGTCTGGCCGAAGGACTTAACCTGAAAGTTAGTTTGGGTTCAACATTGTCTAACTCAAACCGTAACATTTACTATCCGTCTACTTCAAGGTATGGAAGTACCTACGAAGGCAGGGGACGAAAAAGCTCTCAAGGCTCTACCTCGTGGTTAAATGAGAATACCCTAACCTATAATAAAACTATCAATGAAGTACATAGTTTTAATTTGGTGGCAGGGTTTTCTTATCAAGGGACAACAAGAACCTCGTTTGCGAGTGGTCAATCCATTTTCTTTCCAAATGATGTAACCTACTACGATCCGGCAAATGCTGTAAGCATGCTCGGTAAAAACTCAGCAGGTAAAGTCAAGAATACATTGGCGTCTTATTATGGTAGGATCAACTACAATTTCAATGACAAATACTTGATATCATTGACTGGTCGTTCAGATGGGTCATCCACTTTTGGGGAAAATAATAAATGGGCACTTTTTCCTGCTGCAGCAATAGCGTGGAGAGCCATTAATGAAGACTTTATCCGTAATCTTGATTTATTTACAGATTTAAAGTTCAGGGCCAGTTATGGAACTTCAGGAAACTCAGGTAGTGCTTATCAGTCTTTGGTAAAAGGTGGTACAAACAGAGTCCAAAGTGCTTATGTATATAACGGCACAAATACTGTTTCTGCTTTTTATGCTGATGGAATTCAGAATAAGGATTTGAGGTGGGAATTGACAACGACAACAAATTTTGGAATTGATTTTGGTTTTCTGAATAACAGACTGACATTCACTACAGATTATTATTATAAGAAAACAACAGATTTGATTCTATTCCAACCAATACCTAGCAGTTCAGGCTACAGAACTATTATTTCAAATGTCGGAGATGTAGAGAATCAAGGAGTTGAACTGGCTGTAAATGCGACACCGATTGACAAAACTTTGAAATGGAGTTTCAATGCCAATATCTCCTTCAACAGAAATAAGGTACTTAATTTGGGTGATCAAGATGAATTATTCCAAAGAGTGTCTGGTTACCCAACTGCCGAATTGCTGACATGGGTAATTGTAGGAAAACCTACCGGTTTATGGAGACTATATGAGTGGGACGGTATTTATAAAACACAAGAGGAACTAGAAGCGGGTCCTATTATAAATGATAATACAGAAGTTGGCGACCCAAGATTTGTAGATCAAAATGGAGATGGCATTATCAATCCACTTGATAGAGTTATTGCCGGTGATCCGAACCCTGATTTTTATTATGGATTTTCCAATAACTTTAGCTACAAGAATTTTGAACTGAACATATTTATTCAAGGTGTTCAGGGAGGAGATATTTTAAATATGACCAAAGCCGAATTAATTAAATCGACTACAAGCGTAAATCAACATATTTCTGTGCTTGACAGTTGGTCTGAATCTAATCCGGATGGGAATCTCCCAAGGAGTGCTATTGGAAGAAACGGTGTTTTTACTTCTACCAACAATGTGGAGGACGGCAGTTATGTCAGGTTGAAAAACGTGACACTGGCCTATAACCTCAATACCGTCAAATTTTTAAAAAATGCCAGAATTTATGTGTCGGGAACAAACTTACTGACCATCACGAATTATACAGGGTATGATCCTGAAGTGAGCGCTTCCTTAGGAAAACTTTCTACAGGAATAGATAATTTTAATTATCCTAATTCGCGCACATATACATTAGGTTTTGTTTTAGACTTTTAATTAGAAGTAATTATGAAAAATATAATATTAATATTTGCTTTTGTATGTATTTCCCTGAGTTCTTGTCAGGAAAAATTTCTTGAGGAGGAAGTATTTACATTCTTGTCTCCATCTAATTTTTACAAGACGGCTGAGGATGCCAGATTAGCCAGAAATTCATGTTATTCAAGTTTTCAGGATAGACCGATGTATGAAGTTGCCATGGTTCGTTTTGCAGATTTCGCCTCGGATGTAGCCGACAGAAACGGACAGCTTGATCCTTATCATACATTTTCGGTTACTGCTGAAGATGATATGCTAATTAATTTTTGGCTTGGTTCTTATCAGGGGATTAATAGAACACATGCTGTGCTGGAGCGCATACCCGCTATAGGTATGGATGAGGAAGAAAAAAAGGTAATTCTCGCCGAAGCCAGATTTGTAAGGGCCTTGCATTATTTCAACCTGATCAGGCTTTGGGGAAATGTGCCTTATGTAATTACAGAGTCACTAGGTACAGATAATATATCACCTACCAATGTGGGTACATCTGACGATGTTTGGGCACTTATTATTGAAGATTTAACAATTGGAGAAACTGATTTACTGAGTTCTTATGATGTCAATGAAACCGGTAGAGCTACCGGCGGAGCGGCATCTGCTTTGTTGGCAAAGGTATATCTTACCAGATCGGGCTACGGCGTAGCAGATGAGTGGGCTATGGCTGCACAGAAAGCTAGCGAAGTAATGGGTATGAGTTACAAATTGCTAGATAATTATGCAGATGTATTTGATATACGTTTAAAAAATAATGCAGAATCTATTTTTGATATCCAGAATAGTATTTCAGATGGATTCGTTAATGGTATGGCACGCTTAGAAAAAGATTTTGGCGTTAATGCATTGCCAAGATCTAATCCTTATCAGGGCAATTCTTTTGCAACAGGAACAAAATCTTTTTATGCCTCCTGGACCGATCCAAATGATAAGCGGTTTTATGCTACTTGGTTAGATTCTCTGGATAATAACGGTTCTGAATTATCTTATCCGGACAATGGCATGCTAACACCGCACACCAGGAAATGGAAAATTGCCGCCGAGGATATACCAAGGTTAGATCGCTTTGGCCAAAACTTTACCATTATTCGTTACGCTGATGTATTGCTGATGCATTCGGAAGCAGAGAATATGGCTAATGGCCCTAGTGCCAGTGCTGTCAATGGCATAAATCAGGTAAGAACTCGTGCCGGGTTGACACCGATAGATGCAGGTTCTGTAAGTAAGGAGCAATTGAGGCAATTGATTATCACTGAAAGAGCTAAAGAGCTTTGCTTCGAGTTTCATACCTTCTTTGATTATCAAAGACAAAATGTACTCGCTGTAAAAATGGGCACCATTGGAATTTCTGTACCGGAGCATCGCAATTTCTACCCGATACCTCAGCTGGAGTTGAGTACAAATCCAAATCTTAGACAAAATAACGGATACTAAAATTTGAAGAAATATGAAAACTTATAAATATATATTATTTACATTTTTATCAGCAGGATTTTTTCTGTCTTGTGAACAGACTGAAATTCCAGTACCGGATGCCTGTATCGAATCTAACGCTTTATTAAGCGATGGGATGCTTGAGCCAAAAACTACCTTTAATGTAGGAGAGACGGTATTGTTTAAAGCATGCGCTCCGGCCACTCAATATGTGATCTGGACTGGTGACGACACCAATAATTTCGACTTGAATCATGGTGGAAAGGGTGCAAATAGTGGCATTTCAATGGATTCGGATACTTATGGATATACATATCCTAAAGAGGGAACCTTCAAGGTGGTTTTTTTCGCGACGAACACGGAAGATGCTGGAGAGAAAAAGCAAACTATGACCACTTTTGATATCGTCATAATCAAATAATATTTTTAAATAAAATGCATTATAAATGATGGCAATGGAGTCATTGTTCGGGATGAATACATCTCAATGGCTCCATTTCTTCTACTAATTATTGAAGGTTTGGTACAATTCTAAATTTTAAAAAAAATGTTTATAAGTATATACAAATACCTTTTAATTATTACAATGACCTCAGGATTGTTTATGTCTTGCAAAGAAAATGCGATTACCATACCAACAGCTTGTGTCGAAATAAATACCATGTTGAAGGATGGCAGCTTGCAATTGAAAGATACTTTTAATGTTAGGGAAACTGTAATATTCAAAGCATGCGAAGGTGCTGAACAGTATGTAATCTGGACAGGAGATGAAGATCATAATTATGATTTGAATCACGGAGGTGAAAATAGTAATTCTGGCGTATCTTTAGACTCGGAAGATGGTACTTTGGCTTATGCGTATCCTACAGAAGGAAGCTACAAAGTAGTTTTTATAGCCACAAACACAGAGATTGCCGGAGAGCCCAAACAATCTATGACGACTTATGATATAGTCATATTGGCAGTTAATGCAGATCCTGTTGCAAAAGATGTTTTTGACTACGTAGAGGAAAATACACCAAATAGCATTTATGTCATGCTAAACGATTCAGATGCAGATGGCGATGAATTGACCATAGAGAGTGCTACGCAAGCCTCAAATGGTACCGTGACTATTGTTGACAACTATATTACATACACACCAGCTAACGGTTTTCTTGGCGATGATTCCTATGATTACACAATAGTTGACATCAAAGGAGCTACCTCTTCAGCTACGGTATCTTTAACAGTGATTGCAACTGCTCAACAAACTCCTTATGGAGGAATGGCATGGTCTGTACCAGGCATAATAGAAACAGAAGATTACGATATTGGTGGCTTAGGAATTTCTTATTATGATGATAGTCCGGGATCAGTTAATTCAAACGCATACAATTATCGGAGTCCTTTTATGGATAATGATGTAGATATAAACACAACGCCTGATCCTGATGATAATAGTGGGTTTCATGTTGGATGGACTGAGACAAATGAGTGGCTGGAATATACCATAGATGTTGCTGTAACCGCTGATTATAAAGTCGTTGTCAGGCTTGTTACAGCTAAGTCCCCATCCAATGGATATAGCATATCTGTTGACGGTGTAAACCAAATAGGATATGTGCTGGTACCTGAGTCTGAAGGTTGGGGGGATTTTGTAGATGCACCCGCCGAGACAAAATTGAGTTTAACGGCTGGAACGCATGTGTTGAAATTGTTGTTTTATGGGACGGCATGTGATTATAATAAACTTACTTTAACACTAGATTAAATAATAATAAAACATTCCAACCTTTCGATACGAATTGACCTCATAAGCTGGAAGAGCAATAATTTGAGTAAAAACTTACTACCCTGAAAGGCTCAGGGAGTATTACATAAATAATGAAACAAAAATTTTTAATCAATTTTAATTTTAACTAAGTAATTATGAAAATTCAATTTAAAATGAAAACAATTTTACAATCAGCACTAATGCTATCAATGGCATTAATGGTAATGACATTTATGGGATGTAAGGAGGATGATCCACCTGCAACAAGCTTAAGTGGTATTAGTCCAACAAATGGACCAAAAGGAACAAAGGTCACAATCAAAGGTGTTTCATTTGGCGCTGATGCAGCTGTAGTCAAAGTTTTTTTTAATGAAATCGAGTCTGTGAATGTTACCTTAGTAAGTGATACTGAGATAACTGCAACAGTACCGGCTGGATCTTTTACTGGAGATGTAGTAGTGAAAATTGCTGAAAAGGAACTTGCAGGTGGAGAATTTACCTATGAGTTATCAGAAGCAATTGTTAGTACTTTAGCTGGAAGTGGAGATTTTGGAGCTGATGATGGCCTCGGTGCTGCGGCAACATTCTCTGGTTCATATAATCTTGCTGCAGATGCGGATGGCAACATTTATGTAGCTGATAACAGAAGTAGTGCCATTCGTAAAATCACACCAGGAGGTATGGTAACTACCCTGGTACAAGACGATGCCTTGCTTAGCAGACCTTGGGGAATCGTTGTTGATCAGAACAATGGAGATGTTTATGCGGGAAGCAGAAATTGGGATTTAATAACAAAAACTACACAAGCAGGAGTGATAACTCCTTTTGCAGGTGGTCGTGCTGGATACATAAACGGACAACAAGCCGGAGAAGGTGAAGATAATTCGTTTAACAATCCTTTTGGAATGGTCTTAGATGCAGATGGTAACTTATATGTAGCTGATGCAAGTAATAATGCGATACGCAAAATAACTCCAGGAGGTCTTGCTTCTACTTTTGCTGGTTCTTTACCTAACCCTGAAAACGATAAAAATGCAGGCGATAAAGGATATGCCGATGGAACAGGAACAGATGCAAGATTTAACTATCCTTCAGGTATTGATATGGATGAAGATGGTAATTTTTATGTTTGTGATAAAAGCAACCACGCAATTCGTAAAATTACACCTGCTGGTGTTGTAACTACTATTGCCGGAGCTGCTCCTGTTGATGGAGCTGGTACTGCTGGATATGCTGATGGTACAGGTTCTGTTGTAATGTTCGATTCACCATGGCAATTAGATATAGCTGCTGACGGAAATATATATGTGCATGATCAAAGTAATTCAAGAGTGCGTATGGTTACTACAGATGGCGTAACTACTACGTTCGCAGGAACAGGTGTAGCTGGAGCTGATAATGGACCAGCAGCCACTGCTACGTTCTTTGGTGAAAGCGGATTTGCACCAGGTCTTACGACTTTTGGCTTTGATATTTATGTTACTGGTAACAATCAGGTAAGAAAAATCTTTCAAGATTAAATAGCATCTAATTGATATAAAAAAAGTAATGACATACTTTGTCATTACTTTTTTTTGTAAAAACGAAATATTGTGCACCTCAATAGGTCCAGTATTACAATTAAGTCTTTAACCTTTGGATCCAGTTTTCAACTCAGAATGCATACCATAATTCAAGAGTTCAATATCTTTACATTACCATTTTAGCTCGTGTTGAACTCAATTTTGAAATTTGAAATTCAATAATATGACTTATGCAATTAGCTAATACTTTTAGTTTTTTTATAAAAATACCCGCCTTTCTAATTTTGCTCTCCTTTGGCTCTTGCACCAATACAGACCATCCAACTCCACCACCTGAACCTACTTTTGCCATTAACCCAGATACGGGGACTAAAGGTGACGTCATCACCATCAAAGGCAAGGGTTTTGGTGAAAGACTCAACTTTGTTGCCGTTACTTTTAATGACAGCTTGGCTGTGATACAAAACCTGAATGATACCATAATAGAAGCTATCGTACCCAAAGATGCTGGAACAGGGCTGGTAAAAGTCACCGTTCAAAGCACAGAAATAATAGGCCCTGAATTTACTTACATCGTGAACATTCCCCGAATTACTAACACCAGTATTGATGCTGGAAACTTTGGCGATCTGATGGTGATATCAGGAACGAATTTTGGAAAGGATGAAAAAGTTGTTTCGGTTACCGTCAATGGCATGGATGCTACGGTGCGAAAATTAACTGATTCGGAGTTAAAGGTAATCCTACCCGATGCAAGCGGTACCGGATTGGTCAGGGTAACCATCGATGGCTTAGTAGCCGAAGGTCCGGCATTTAGCTATGTGGCTCCACATCCAGCAGATGTATTTACTGAGGCGGTAAATGTTAGTGATGGCTCCAGACCGGCTATTGCTATTGATTATGATAATAGAATTATACACTTAGTTTATGCCTTAGGGAGCAATCTGTATTATCGCCAAGGAGATATGAATGGTAACTTTGGTGCCGCTGAGGAAGTATTTCGAAAAGCGGATCAGAACAGTCCCATTAGGGACGAACCGATCATTGTGCTGGATGAAAACAATGTCCCACATGTGTCTATTGTTGTGGGAGGGCCATTTATAGGAAAATTCATTTATTATACCAATAGAATCGGAGGTGTTTGGTCACCGGCACTTCAGGTATTCGATATTGATGCTGAGGGCTTAGTGATGGGGTTTAATTCTTTTATGGTCGTAGAAGAAAATTCTGTATTTATGACTTCCTTTATTATCGGTGGAACAGAGAGCAGTCCGACTCCATCAAATGCTTATGTACGCATTGATAATGTAGATACTGCACCAACTGTTGCAGAAAAGGTATTTACATCCAAGTTTGCAGTAGCCTATCCTTACCTCAAGGATAATGGAGAACTTTGGGTATTTGAAGGCGTTGGAAATGGCAGCGATTGGCTAGTAAAATGGGTATTACAACAAATTGATAAAACAACCATGTTGCCTATTGGAGATAATATAAATTTTATCAATGGTTTGGGAAGTGAACAAATACGTTGGCTTTATGATCATACTGGAGAGATACATGCAGCGGCAGCTACATGGAAAGCTGCGAATTCGGCAATGGAAGGATGGTATCAAAACCAAAGCAGGGTTAATGCCGGCTTAAAGCCCATAATCTTTAAGACGACAAACCTTCATGCCAATGCAGGCTCACAACCTGTGCGAGACCTTGTGGCTTCAGACCGTGTTTATGTTACTTATTGGAATGGAGTTAACGACAATGATAAGTTTGGAAAAATAGGCGAAAATCCATATGGCTGCACAGTAGAAAATCAGATCAATTTTATGCGGGTAGAAAATGGCGAAAAAGCTAAGGAAAGAAGAAGAATTACTTCCAGAACAGCCGGCATCCATGGTACCTCTTATCGTAGCGGACCGGCAGCCGCAGCGCACCCGGATGGAGGTATGATTGTTGTTTTTCCAGAATGTGGGGAGGAAAATAAAGAGAGAAAATTTTATACAGAACCCATGCAGCTTTACTTCACTCATATCGGTAAAGTGGAATAGGAGGAGTTGATACCCCCCTCAATGTCACCTGATAAGGCCTGTCGCCCTGCCTCGCCGGCAGGCAGGCGGGCGGCAAGGCAGGGATGCTGAAGAAAGTTGGAGGGGAGGATTACAGTTCGTCGGACGCCGGAGGATGAAGATTGTAAATAGAAAAATATTTAATAGGAATAAATCAATTAAAAAATGAAAAGTCTGAATACATTTTGTCCAAACATGTCTTGCGGTCATTGGGTAGGCAAAGTGGGTATTAAAATATTTGCCCTTCTTTTTTTGTTTGCTTTTTCTTTTTGCAAAGAGACAGAGCCACCCGAAATATTAGTAGAACATCCTTTTACCATTAGTCCAGATACGGGCTCGAAGGGAGACATTGTCACCATAAAAGGCCAAAATTTTGGTAAGAGATCATCTTTTGTAACTGTCACTTTTAATGACAATTTGGCTGTGATACAAAGCCTGAATGATACCATAATAGAAGCTATCGTACCCAAAGATGCCGGTACAGGTCTGGTAAAAGTCACCGTGCAAAGCACTGAAATGATAGGCCCTGAATTTACTTACATCGTCAACTTGCCAGAGATTACCTCTGTCAGCATAGATGCTGGTACATTTGGTGACCTGATGGTGATAGAGGGTGTGAACTTTGGCGATAACGAAAAATTAATTTCTGTAACAATCAACGGAGATGAGGCTACGATACGAAAATCATCAGACCTAAAGTTAAATGTGATTGTGCCCAACGCTTCTGGTATAGGTTTGGTTAGGGTGACAGTCGATGGCACAGAAGTAGAAGGGCCAAGTTTCAGCTATGGCACGCCTCACCCTGCCGATGTATTTACTGAGGCCGTAAATTTGGGAGAAGGTGCCAGGCCAGCTATTGCCATTGATTATGATAATAGGATTGTTCACTTGGTTTATGCCTTAGGGTCTAACCTGTATTACCGTCAGGGAGACTTGGAGGGTAATTTTGGGGCTCCCGAAGAGGTGTTCAGGAAAGTGGATCAGAATAGTGCCATTCGCGATCAACCTGCCATTGTGTTGGACGATAACAATATGCCTCATGTGTCTATTGTAGAAGGTGGGGTATTTATAGGGAAGTCAATTTATTATATCAATAGAATTGGCGGAACTTGGTCATCAGCACTCAAAGTATTTGACATTGATGGAGAAGGCTTACAAATGGGATTCAATTCTTTTATGGCTGTAGAGGGCAACACAGTATTTATGGCTTCCTTTATTATCGGTGGAACTGAGGGCAACCCAACCCCTAAAAATGCCTATGTACGCATTGATGATATAAATACAACACCTGTGGTATCTAAAAAAGTATTTACCACCAATTTTGCTGTAGCCTATCCATACCTCAAGAGCAATGGCGAGCTATGGGTATTTGAAGGCGGCGGAGCATGGGCAGGAAGATGGGTACTGCAACAAGTGGATAAAACAACCATGCAGCCTATTGGTGATGAAGTTTTATTTTTAGGTGGCATGGGGGCCGAGCAAGTAAGATGGTTATTTGATGACAAGGGAGAGATCCATGCATCTAGCGCAACTTGGAAATCTAATAATCCTAAAATGGAAGGCTGGTATCAGACACTCTCCAGAAAAAATGCGGGGTTATTACCTATAAATTTTAAGACCACTAACATTCATGCCAACGGTGGAGCACAACCGGTGCGTGACCTTGTGGCACCAGATCGTGTCTATGTTGCGTATTGGAATGGGGTTAACGACGATGATAAATTTGGTAAAGATGGTGAAAACCCTTATGGATGCACAGTAGAAAACCAGATCAATTTTATGCGGGTAGAAAATGGTGAAAAAGCAAATGAAAGAAGAAGAATTACTTCCAGAACAGCCGGTATTCATGGCACCTCTTATCGTAGCGGTCCAGCAGCAGCAGCACACCCTGATGGAGGGATGATCGTTATTTTTCCGGAGTGTGGAAAGGAAAATAAGGAAAGAAATTATTATACATTCCCTATGCAGCTTTACTTTACGCATATCGGTAAAGTGGACTAATCGGCTTCTAAATACTAAATACTTAATACTAAAAGACAATCATGGATAGAGAAAAAAGGAAATTTATAAAGACAGGATTAGCATTAGGAACAGGCCTGGTTTTAAACCCCTGGCAGTTATCTGCAACGGAAAATAATGCGGAGGAGCAAAAAACCGTGCGTATTGGCTTTGTCGGTGTAGGCGGGCGTGGGTTTGGACTTATAAAAAGTTTATTAAGACTTGGAGGAGTAGAGATAACTGCTATTTGCGATATCAATCAAACAAATATCCTTCGCGCAACAGACTACATAAAAGAAGCAGGTCTTAAAAAACCAAAAATTTATGATCGCAACGACACAGACTACAAACGACTGTGTGAGCACGATGATCTGGATCTGGTGATGACGGCCACACCTTGGGTATTGCATACCCCTGTTTGTGTAGCGGCCATGAAAGCCGGGAAAAACGTAGCAACAGAAGTACCCGCTGCGGTTACAAAAGAAGAATGTTGGGAATTGGTAGAAACAGCTGAGCAGACCGGAAAGTTCTGCACCATGCTAGAGAATGTATCGTACTGGCGTAATGTGATGACACTGTCTAAAATGATCCATCAGGGCGTTTTCGGAGAGATGCTTCATGCCGAGGTAGGTTACCAGCATGACATACGTCCGGGCAGATTTAATGACCGCACATTAAAACTTTTTAATGAAACGGGAGAAGCACATTGGAGAATAAAGCAACATGCAATAGGAGATGGCAACCTATATCCTACCCACCCTCTTGGTCCTGTAGCCCAATGGATGGATATCAACAGAGGAGACAGGTTTAAATATCTGGTGTCCATGAGTTCACCTTCCATGGGTTTAAATATAGGCGCTGCACGCGAATTTGGAGAGGACCACCCCCTGGCCAAAAAGGAATATGCGCATGGTGATGTTAATTCAACGATGATCAAAACGGAGAAAGGTCGAACAATTACTTTAAACCACGATTGCGCAACCTACCGACCGTATCACCTGAATTTGAGAGTGCAAGGTACAGAAGGAATATACACCGACGATCAGGGTATTTTTATTCATGGACAGAGTACTGAAAAAGATAAATGGGATGATTTAGAAACTGCGGAATATGTGAAATCGCACGAACCAAAGTTATGGAAAGAACAGGGCGAACAGGCCAAAAATGCAGGCCACGGCGGAGGTGACTATATGGAACTATACCGCTTGATAGAGGCTGTTCGTACGGGAATACAACCCGATATTGATGTATATGACGCAGCTACCTGGAGCGTGGTGACTGATCTGAGCGGGCAGTCGGTCAGGCAGGGCAGCAAGCCAATTGATTTCCCGGATTTTACCAAAGGAAAGTGGAAAACCAGAACACCTGACAACAGTATTTTTGTACAATAATTTTTGAAAAAAGAATGATTTTACAAATTGGAGAATCTAAGAAGGCTTGCCTTTTCGGGTTTTCCTGTATCAATTGATGTAAGAGAGAAAAAATGGAAAATTAAAAACCCCTTTTATGAACAAGAAGTTATATGAAATATGGTTCTACCACGAATTTAATGGGTGATGGATAAAATGCTTGTCCGCCGAAGCTTTAGCGTAGGAGGAATAGAATGCTTGCCAGTCGAAGTTTTAATGCAGTGCAGATAGCAAGTAGAACAGAAAGATAAATTGAAAATCCATTTTACAAACTTAATAAGTTACGTTTCCTTTATTTAAGCATTTAAGCATTTAAGTATTGTTTCCCACTTTTAGCTTCCTGAAAAGGAAACTTGGAGTTATGGTGAAACTGGTAGGAAAAAGAAAAATGTAAATATCATGATAAAAATACAAGTATTATTCTCTATAGTCTTACTCGGACTTTTCAGTCCTGCACATAGTCAGGTTGTCTATTGGGTTGATAACGATGGTGCAGCCACCTGGATTGAAGCCCAGAGCAGTACCCCATTATCTGATGTTGAGGCTACCTCGATGGCTGAGGCTAATGTCAATGCTCAGGCGGGAGATTTGATCTTTATGAGAGGAGGTAATTACGTGACCACGATTGAGCCTACCAATTCTGGTACATCTGGTAATCCCATCACTTATCAGCGATATCTCGATGAAGACGTGGTGTTTGATGGCATTTCCAAATGTGTAGATTTAAACAACAAGCATTATATAATAGTAGATGGCATTGGGTGCTATAGAACAGACAAAAGTTGGGTATCTATATCCAATGGTGGTTCTTACAATACCATAAAAAATAGCACTTTTGAAACAGCCTATAATTGGGCTGGCATTGGTCTTGCAAGTGGTACACATCATACCAGTATCATCAACAATTCTTTTTTGGCTACTTGTACCAGAACAACACCATACCCAGGCGATCCAGAAGGAGTTGATACTGATGCAGGAGGTCCTGCGGATCATATTTTGCAGAACGGAACAAAATATGACCTTGTTGAAGGTAATTATTTTGGTCAAGGAGGGTTTCATTATGCGATTACAGGAAAGACAAGTTATAGCATATTTCGAAACAATACTTTTCACAATAGATGGCACGGAAATTTGGGATTAACGGATTATGCTCCTGTAGTGCGTAATATAGTGGAGGATAATATTTTTCTGGAATCTGGCAGAGACAGAGAAACCAACTATTGCGGCCAACCCCGCGATCGTGCGATGGCACCCGAAATACAAAATCAATTGGGTGGAAATTATAATAAAAAAACCATTGTAAGAGGAAATATTTTTATTGACGGTGGCAATGCCGGTTTTTCAAACATGAGAAGTAGTGTCGTGGATCAACGAATTTATAACAATACCTTTTATAAAAATGTGGTTAACTTCAAGTTTGATGGTGAGGCAGGAATTTTCTTTTTCGAAAATGAAGTATTTGTAAATAATATTTTAGCCAAAGGCGAAAAAATTGAAATTTCTGTCACTGGTCCTGCCCAAAAAGGAATTACTTTATGCTACAACAACACATGGGATGCGGCAGGAGGTAGGATATTATTCGGCATCCTAAACAATACGTGCAATAATTCCAACCTGAACATCGACCCTTTGTTTGTCAACGAAGCAGAGATGCCTAGGGAGTCTGATCTTCACTTGCAAGCTGCCTCACCAATGATTGATGCAGCAGCGTGGCTAACCACCATCACAAGCGCATCAGGTACAGGAAGCAGTTTTCAGGTAGCAGATGCGCTTTATTTTTACGATGGCTTTGACTTTGTGAAAGGAGATGTCATTCAACTCGAAGGTCAGGATACACCCATCAGAATTGTTCGGGTAGACTATGTGAGCAATACCCTGTCAGTTGACCGCAGCATCTCCTGGACTCAGGGGCTTGGCGTGTCTTTACCTTATAGCGGCAGCAAACCAGATATTGGAGCTTTTGAATTCATAGAAGAAAGCAATGGAAGTCAAACACCTTATGAAGGTATAGCCTGGGAATTGCCCGGTGTGCTGGAAGCAGAAAATTATGACAATGGCGGTAAAGGCATCGCCTTTCATGACCTGAGCTCCGGCAGCAACGGAGGCCAATACCGCACCGATGACGTCGATATTTATGCTGCCGGAGATTTAGGTGGCGGATACATCATTGGTGATATGGAAGCTGGCGAGTGGCTGGAATACAGCATCAATGTGTTTAATGGTGGTAGTTACGCCCTTTCCACCCGTATTGCCTCAGCAGTCAGTAGTGGAAAATACAGCATATCCATAGATGATGTCGATGTCACAGGGACAGTGGATGTGCCCTATACAGGCGGCGATCAAGTTTGGCAAACCTTATCAACAGATAATATAAATCTTTCTACAGGCTTACACATCCTTCGGGTTAATGTAATATCTGGAGGATTTAATTTAAATAGCATTACCGTATCAGACACCGAAGTGCCAAGCGTACCAACTTCGCTTGTCGTAACAGACTCAACCGCACTCAGCCTATCGATTAGCTGGATAGCGTCAACTGATAATATTGGTGTGGTGGAATATGATATTTATAAAAAAGGTTTATTTCTTGGCACAGCAAGTACAAATGAATATACAGACAGCAAACTTTTAGCACCAGGCAAAACATACAGCTATACCGTTTTGGCAAAAGACATTGTGGGCAATGTATCGGCACAGAGCGAGGCTGTGGAGGGCACGACCTTACAATATCAAAAAATAACCATCACGCCAATCTCTGACAAGTTTACCAATGAGGCTCCTTTTGATGTGGAAGCTACGGTAACTACCAACTTGCTATTGACGTATGAAGTCTCTGGCCCTGCAACTAGTTCAGGTAAGGCCATTACCTTGGATGGTAATCCAGGAACTGTAGAAGTAACAGTAGCGCAAGCTGGTGATGCAACTTATGGAAGAACTTCAAAAACCACATCGTTTGAAGTAATGCTTGTTACAGGTCTGGAAGACGAGTTGCCTACCCTGAAAATTTACCCAATACCGGCTACAGACTGGCTCAACATTGAGGGAATTTACTCCGATAATACCGTGGTACAGGTTATTGATATCATGGGAAAACAAGTGTTATTTGAATCATTGCGCAACAACAGACTATCTATAAGTAACTTGCCGGAAGGCGCTTACATCCTGAATATTTCTGATAAGGGGCTTACATATAAGTCTAAAATTATTATACAGAGATAGGAATTAAATAAATTTTTTTTCCTTGCTCCGAATCACCTGAAAAGGAACTATGAGCTATAATAGCTAAAATGGTAAGTAATTTTTTTTTAAATGAAAATTAGTATGAAAAGAAAAGTATTGTTATTCATTTTTTTGCTTGGACTATTTGGTTCGGCCTATTGTCAAAACATCTATTGGGTAGATAACGATGGTGCTGCTACGTGGATTCAGGCTCAAAACAGTACACCCTTATCAGGTGCAGCAGCCGCCTCCTTGATAGAGGCCAATGCCAATGCGCAACCCGGCGATATAATCTTCATGCGTGGCGGCAATTACTTCACGACCATCAAGCCATCCAATTCCGGAACTTCTGGCAATCCTATTACTTATCAGCAATACATGGACGAAGATGTTGTCTTTGATGGCATATTATTGTGTATAGATTTAGATGCCATATCATATATTGTTGTGGATGGGATTAGTTGCACCAATACGACAGATGCTTGGGCACGAATTCGTGACAATAGTAACTATAATACCATAAAGAATAGCATATTTGATGTTTCAATTAGTTATGCGGGTATAGCTATAGCTAACGGCACACATCATACTTCAATTATTAACTCCAAATTTCGGGGTAGCTGTTCTCGAACGACCAATTATCCTGGTGGGCCACCAAACGGACAAGGAACTGACAATGAAGCAGGAGGTCCTACAGATTTTATTTTCATAAATGGATCGAATTACAACCTCATTGAAGGGAATGATTTTGCAGAAGGAGGTTTTCATTACGCCGTTTCCTCAAAAGGAAATTATACCGTTTACAGGAATAATATTTTCCACAACAGATTGCATGGGCAGTTAGGTCCTGGAGGGCCTGGTGCTGCGATAGGAGTTGTGATAGAAAACAATACTTTCTTGGAAACAGGAAGGGATAGATTGATCAATTATTGTGGTCAACCTCGGGATAGAGAAATGCCTCCGGAAAAACAAAACCAATTAAATTTGACCAATATGAACAGAACCATCATAAGGGGTAATCTGTTTATAGATGGAGGCAATGCCGTTGCAAATTCTAATTGGAGAGGCCCTATTATTGATCAACATGTTTACAACAACACCATGTATAAGAATGAGATCAACTATCAAATGATCTCCCCTGGTGAATCTGCGTACAGAGGAGACGTGGTGGTCAATAATATTTTGGTCAAAGCAGTGCAATATGAAATAAAATCTTCGGGTAAAGGGAGGTTAGGTCATACGATATGTAACAACAATATATGGAGCCCAACTGGACGTCCTGTACAGTATGGCACGAACAATACGTGCAATAATTCCAACCTGAACATCGACCCTTTATTTGTAAGTGAAGCAGAGACTCCCATTGAATCTGATCTTCATTTGCAGGCTGCTTCTCCTATGATCGATGTAGGTCAGTGGTTGACTATCATAACCAGTTCGACGGGTTCAGGTACGAGTTTTACTGTAACAGATGCCAAATTCTTCTTCGATGGTTATGGCCTCGTCAAAGGCGATGTCATTCAGCTCGAAGGGCAGGAAGAACTCATCAGAATTGCTCGTGTTGATTATAATACAAATACCATAACAGTTGGCAGTAGCATCACCTGGACACAGGGGCTTGGCGTGGCTTTACCTTATAATGGAAACAAACCAGATATGGGTGCTTATGAGTATATGTCAGCAAGCTCCGGAGGTCAAACACCATATAAAGGTGTAGTTTGGGAATTACCCGGCGTGTTGGAAGTAGAAAATTACGACAACGGAGGCGAAGGCCTTGCTTACTATGACCAGACCATTGACAATGTAGGTGGCAAATACCGTACAGACAGTGTAGATATTTATGCCGCCGGAGACTTGGGTGGCGGATATATCATTGGTAACATGGAGGCTGGCGAATGGATGGAGTACAGCGTTAATGTATTCCATGGCGGAGCATATGCCTTTTCAGCCCGAATCGCCTCAGCTGTCAGTACCGGAAAATACAGTATATCTATAGATGGTGTAGATGTCACTGGCACAATGGATGTTCCCAACACTGGAGGAGACCAAATCTGGCAAACCGTATCTACCAACAATATTAGCCTGACCTCAGGCTTGCACATCCTGCGTATTAATGTTGTGGCAGGAGGTTTTAATTTGAATAATCTCATTGTAGCAGATACCGATGCGCCAAGCATACCCACTGCACTTGCCGTAACAAATGTCACCTCTGGTAGCATATCTATAAGCTGGACGGCCTCAACAGATAATATTGGCGTGGTAGAATATGATATTTATAAAAATGGTGTGCTTCTTGGCACAGCGAGTACAAACGAATATACCGACAACAAACTTTTAATCCCTGGCAAAACATATAGCTATACCGTTGTGGCAAAAGACATTGCAGGCAATGCGTCGGCCCAAAGCGAAGCGGTAGAAGCCACAACCTTGCAGTATCAAAAAATTACCATTACGTCCATCCCTGATAAATTCACTAAAGATGATCCTTTCGATGTGGAGGCAACAGTCACTACTGGTTTACCATTGATTTACGAAGTCTCTGGCCCTGCAACTATTTCAGAAAAGACCATTACTTTGGATGGAAATATTGGAACTGTAGAAGTTACCGCAACGCAGGTAGGTGACGCAACCTATGGCATAACATCAAAAACCACCTCTTTTGAAGTGATGCTTGTTACAGACCTGTCTGGCCCGCAGGCTGGTTTAGAAGACGTGTTGCCTACCCTGAAGATTTACCCAATACCAGCTACAGACTGGCTCAACATTGAGGGGACTTACTCCGATAATACCATGGTTCAGGTTATTGATATTTTGGGAAAACAAGTGTTATTTGAATCTTTGGTTAACAATAGACTATCTATAAGTAACTTGCAGGAAGGCGCTTACATCCTGAAAATTTCAGACAATGGGCTTACCTCTAAGTCAAAAATCATTATACAGAGATAGGAATTAACTCAAATTTTTTCCCTCGCTGTGTTACTTGATAAGGCCTGCCTGCCGGCAAGGCTGGGAGTTGGAGCAAATGTGCCTGAAATGAGAAACAATGAAGTATAAATGAAAAGCATGATGAATAGAAAAATATTGTTATCCATAGTTTTAGTCGGACTATTTAGTTCAGCTTACGGTCAATTAAGTATAGAAAACCGTTATTGGAAGTACAAAAACCAAAAAACCTTGTTGATTGGTGGGTGGAATCATGGGCATAATCCACACATCGATCACGATGAGTCGGATGCCAATGGTAGTCAGGGGGTAAGTACAGTGGAACAGATCAAGGCGGCTATAAGCGAAATGGTAGATGCCGGAGGAAATCTATTGCGTTGTGTCTTGAATCCGGGCATGGCAGCAGGTATTCAAAATCATAACTTTTGCACTACCTCAGGTGGTAAATATGATATGAATGATATGACAGGCCCTTTTTGGACACGCCTCAATATGTTTCTCGCCGATGCAGAAAGCAAGGGAGTAGTCGTTCAACTAGAAATATGGGACAGATTTGATCTGTTTGATAAAGGCTGGAAATCCTGGCCTGTTAGTCCATTTAATCCAGACAACAATATAAACTATACCACTGCTCAATCTGGTTTAGCAAACTCATATAGCAGTTACAACAATCAACCTTTTCTGCAAGGCGTACCAGGTCACCCGGTTTATGAGGCAGCTTCGTCAGGCAGAAAAACTCAGTATGATCTTGTGAGGGGATTTCAAGAGAAATTTGTAGATAAATTATTGGAAATTTCTTTTAAGTACAACAACGTACTCTATTGTATGAACAATGAAACCCATGAAGACCCGAAGTGGGGAGAGTATTGGATAGATTATATAAGGACAAAAGCATCGGCAGCAGAAAAAAATATTTTGGTGACAGAGATGCTAGATCAATTGTACTTTGGTGTAAACGGCACCGACTGGCAATACCAATCAAATAACCCAGATTCTTACGATTATATAGATGTATCGCAGGTAAACAGCCGCCATCGTGATGAGGCAAGTTGGAATATTATCAAAGACATTGCCGACGATGCGAAGAGCAAAGATATATTGCTGCACATGACCAAAGTTTATGGAAGTGACCTCGCACTCAGTGGCGCCCCTTGGTCGGGTTGGAAGCCTGGAGATTCAGACAATGCTATTGAGGAATGGTGGCGTAGTTTGGTCGCAGGTGTTGCTGGCATCCGAATTCATAGGCCTACCGCTGGCATAGGCCTCAATGATCTAGTGAAAAACAACATGAAATCAGTTAGGCTAATAGAAAACAACATTAAATTTTGGGACGTAGAACCTCATCAGGAACTATTGGGCAATAGAGAGAGTGACGAGGCATATGTGGCAGCAAATCTTGGCGAAGCATATATATTATTTTATACTGCCAATGGACAAGGAAGTGTAACCCTTGATTTATCAAACTACTCCGGTACAGATTATGAAGTCAGTTGGGTCGATGTTAGCAATGGTATCCTCGATGAAAGTAAATTTACTACGATCAGTGGCGGGTCAGTCGTTGCTCTTGATAGGCCTTCAGCAGGTTTTTGGGTAGCGTCAATAGTAAAACAAAATCCGTTACAAGCAAGCGACCCTGTTCCGACAAATGCAGCAACATCAATCAGCACGGATCAAATATTGAGTTGGACGCTAGGATCGGGAGCGACAAGCCATGATGTGTATTTTGGTACAAGCAGCCCTCCGGCATCTATTGGAAATCAGTTAGAGACCAGTTATGATCCAGGCTCGCTGGCGAACAATACAACTTATTATTGGCGTATAGACGAAGTGAACAGTTCAGGAACTACGGTTGGGGTTGAGTGGAGGTTCACAACGCAGGTGGCCATTCCGGGACAAGCAATTTCTCCCGACCCAGTAAATGGTGCACAATCGGTAGATGTTTTGGCTACTTTAAGTTGGACTTCGGGAAGTGATGCGGTAAGTCATGATGTATATTTCGGCACAAGCAACCCTCCGGCATTTGCAGGAAACCAACAGAGTACAAGTTATAATCCAGGCGAAATGGCCAATGGCACGATGTATTATTGGAGAATAGATGAAGTGAATACTACGGGAACAACGCAAGGAAATTTATGGAGTTTTACTACTGCACTCGTGACAGGAATTATTGACAAAGAACTAACTGCATCCAATTACCCTAATCCTTTCGCAACATTTACCAACGTTCAGTTTACACTAAAAAAAGCAGCCTTTGTAAATCTGGTGATTTACAATACCTCTGGCAAGTTGGTGGCAGATTTGATCCAAGAGGAGAGGGAATCTGGCTCGCATATTGCTGTTTGGAATCCGACTTACTCCAATGGCGTATCTCCTGGAATCTACATTTATCAGTTAAGTGTTGGTGATGAAGTGAAGACAGGAAAGTTGCTGTATAGAAGATAGCAATAGAGTTACTATAATATATTCAAGACTCCTTTTGCAATTTTAAACAGCAGAAGGAGTTTTTTTTTAGGCAATTTTTACAAAGGCCAGCTAAAGGCAATAAAGTTTTGGATTAATGACCTGGTTAACCTAAATGCAATACATTTCTTTCCTGTAAGTCAGTCTAACGAAAATTTAAGAAACCTGAGGTTTGGGTATAAAAATATGCTTTTATCTCATTCATAATTCCCTTTTTTCGGAATTGAAAACAAGCGTGTTAAAATTATAAATTTTTTGTTTCATGGGGGAAAAACATGAAGAACTGTATTTATAAATAGAAAGCAACTGCTTTCTATTCGAAATTTTTTCGGACACCCTTAAATGCGATTTATTTAAATTTAATACCCCCTCAATGATAAATTTTGAGAATGTTTAGTTGAATTCAATAACCTAAAAAACTAAAAACTATGATCACAATCTACGCATTAATAATTATTGGGTTAATAGCCCTACAATTATATGGTTGGCAGCAAGAAAAAAAATTGAATCCCATGCTAAACAAAAAACTAAGATTAGATAAAAAATGAGAAAATATACATTAGTCCTAATGGTGGTGGTTTCCGTAATTATTTTATCCAACTGCAATTACAAAACAGAAGTACCTTCGGGAGTAATGTTTAACATGTTTTCTCTGAAGCATTTAGGAATAAAAGGCGACAATTGGTGCATTACCTGGCTTCCTGATGGCAACCAGATGACATCATTGGACGACGGCAATTGGATTGTACCCGGTTATTGGAAAAAAGGTGGCTACAATTATCATAATACACTATACCGTGTAATCGGTGATGCAAATAACTTTACTGCTGAAAGGGTTAAGAATTATCCTCAATACACCTCATCTGGGCATGGCTGGTATGGCTTTGGAATCTATGCCATAAACAAAAATATCTACTCAATGGTCTCTTTGACTCCTGGCTCGGATTGGAGTGGCCCATTTGATGGTATGAAAATGTTGAAATCATCGGATAACGGAGAAAGTTGGTATCGTGTAAATCAACAAGGTGAAGAACGATATTTAGATCTTTGGGATCAAGCCAGGACTGACTCTACCAAGGCAGAAATGTTTTTTCTGCAAGAAGCAGGCCTTACAAGAGACAGCATAACCGCCTATCCATTTTCGTATTGCTCCTTTGTTCAGAATGGCCAAAATAATAATGCCGCCAAAGACGAATACATTTATATATACGCCCCGGAAGTAGCACATTCCAATCGACTATTATTGGCACGTGTAAATAATATGCAAATCGAACAAAAAGAAAGCTGGGAATATTTCAGTGGGTGGAAAGAAGACCTGTCAAGCTGGACCAAAGACCTGAGCAAGCGAGGTGCAGCACATGTATTTCCTGAAAAGAATGAAAAAGACGAATATTTTGGTTGGTACTCCTGGCTTCCCTCTGTGGTTTGGAATCCTGGGTTAAACCTATACATCATGGTAAATGGAGGCACTTATGCGGGAGAGGGTCTTTCGGCCTCCGACGAGGATTATTATAATAGTTGGATGCATAAGAAATCAGGCAGCCTGGGCTTCTGGTATTCTGAAAATCCCTATGGGCCATGGACACAATTTTACTATACAGATTATTGGACTGTCGATGAGGAGAAAAATAAAACCTATCAGCCCAAGTTGTCACCAAAATGGATCAGTGAAGATGGTAAAAAAATGACCCTTATCTGGTCGGATAATTTACGATATGAAGATGGAAAACTACATCAGGGAAAATACTTATGGAACCAGATGGAAATTAATATTCAACTTAATTGAAAAGCAAAATGACCAAGCGTAATTTATTGGTAATGGCGATGATGGCCGCTTTGATTTTCAACGGATGTCATAGTAAGACAAAAGCCCCTTCTGGAGTAAATTTTAAGCTTGAAACCTTAAAGCGTATTGGGATAGACGGAGACAACTGGTGCATTACCTGGTTAAAAGATGGGAGCCAAATGACATCCATGGATGATGGTAATTGGCTTAATCGCGATGTTATGTACCACCACATTGTTTATCGAATTATTGGTGATGCTGAAGATTTTACAAGGGAAGATATTCCAAGTTACCCTCAGTTTACCTGGGCTGGCGAGGGTTGGTTTGGCTATGGTATTTATGCGGTCAATGGAAACATTTATTCTATGGTTTCCAAGACGCCGGGAGGAAATTGGGATGGCCCATTTCGGGGCATGAAAATGTTAAAATCTCCGGATAATGGCCAAAACTGGTATCGCGTCGATAGAGATGGAGAAGAACGTTTATTAACTCCATCAGATACAGCAAGGGAAGAAGTGACGAAAGAGGAAATGTTTTTTCTTGAAGAATTTGGTTTGACGGAACATGGAGAAACTGCCTATCCATTTTCATATTGTTCCTTTGTTCAAAATGGCCAGCATAACGATGCTGCCAAAGATGAATATATCTATATCTACTCTCCTGAAGGTGCGCAGGCCAATAGATTATTATTGGCAAGGGTACATAATAAGGAAATCGAAAAAAGAGACAGTTGGGAGTATTTCAGTGCTTGGGATGGTGATATGCCAGGATGGACCAAAGACCTTAGTAAACGGGTTGCAGTACATGAATTTCCTGAAAAGAATGAAAAGGGAGAATATTTTGCTTGGTACTCATGGCTTCCATCCGTGGTTTGGAACCCTGGATTAAACCTTTACATTATGGCCAACGGCGGTACTTATGGCGGTCGTGGTCTTACAGATTTGCAAGAAGATTATTATAGCAGTTGGATGCACACCAAAACAGGAAGTTTGGGTTTCTGGTATTCCGAAAACCCTTATGGCCCATGGACGCAATTTTATTACACAGATTATTGGACCATCAAGGATGAAGAAAACCTGAATTACCAGCCCAAATTATCTCCAAAGTGGATCAGCAAAGACGGTAAAAAAATGACACTTATCTGGTCTGACGCCATGAGAAATGAAAAGGGAAAACCACATACGACAAATTATCTTTGGAACCAGATGGAGATTGAAATATTAATAGACAAGGATTGAAATAACATTTATCATTAGAGCTGATCGATTGTCGCAATCGGGTCAATGAATATTGAAAAAAAAGAATGGACATGAAAAAGGGAATAATCATAATTGTTACATTTTACTTTTCGGGTCTGTTTACTGCCTCTTTTGCTCAGGATGGTGTAGTATATTCCGAAGATTTTGAAACAGGAATTAGAGACCCCAATCTCAATTTGACTTGTACTGATGCGTACAAACGCTTTTCTATTCAAAGTGATATGACACGCTACGGAAGCTATGCGGCACGCCTCGAAAATAGTCCAAATGCAGGCGTACGGTGTGAGCTCACTTACAATGGGCCGGCTGACTTTCATTGGGGGGTAGAAAGGTGGTTGGGATATAGCTTTAGCGTACCTTATCTCTCCAAGGGTTTTGGTATCATCAGTCAACACCATTCGGTACCGGGTTATGGCACGGACGGAAAGGTAGATTGGAGCTATCCGTCTGGAGCCAATGGCTTTACGATAATGATACCCGGAGGAGATGGAAATGAATTTTGGATACAACTCATACCACCTGAAAACCTAAATGATTACGAAAGTGGCACGCTGTCTAATCCCCTAAAAGGTGGCGCAACCAACAGCACCAATACCTTCTATAGCTGGCCTGTCGAACTCAATCGATGGTTTGATATTGTTCTGAATTTTCGCTACTCAGATAAAAGTGATGGATTTTATAAAGTATGGGTCAATGGGGAATTGGTCATAGATATCACTGGGTCAAATGTAAATATTCATGATACAGCAGGAAGAATAAAAGAGACAAGAAACTATTTAAAAACAGGAATTTATTCTGGAACAGAAGGGGGAGGAGCAGTGATTTATGACGAAATCCGTGTTGGTGATGAAACGAGCAACTATGAGGCTGTAGCCCCTCGCACCAAAGCATTGATAACCCCTTCATCGCTTACTGCCTTTGATAGTACAGCTAACTCCATATCCTTAAACTGGACGCCTTCCATAGAAAATATAGGTGTGGCTGAATATGATGTGTATAGAGGTGGCACCTTTGCAGGCACATCAAAAACTACCGAATATACAGACACACTGCTCTCTCCGACTACCACCTATAGTTACACTGTGAAAGGAAGAGATTTAGTAGGTAATGAAACTGCCATGAGTGCTGCCATGGAAGCTACTACCTTACAAGAACAAATAATTTCGATAACTTCTATTGCCGACAAGTTCACCAATGACGCAGCTTTCGATGTAAAGGCTACAGTAAATACAGGTTTAGATTTAACTTATGAAGTATCGGGACCAGCTACAATATCAGGTAATACCATCACACTCGATGGTTCAATAGGCACGGTAGAAGTTACGGTACATCAGGTAGGCGATGCGATCTATGGTAAGACATCAATATTTTCATCATTTGAAGTGATGCTTATTACAGACCTGCCTACCGGACAGGCAGGTTTAGGAATCGAAGAGGCGTTGCCTATCATAAAAATTTACCCAATACCAACCACAGATTGGCTCAATATCGGAGGTACATATTCCGATAATGCCAGCGTTCAGGTCATCGACATCATGGGAAAACAAGTATTATTTGAAAAATTAAGAAACTATAGGGTGTCTGTTGGCAAATTGCCGGAAGGCACTTATGTTTTGAATATTTCAGATCAGGGCATTTTTTATAAAGCAAAAATTATTGTTCAGAGATAAATATAAATTATGAATTATAGAAAAAAATTATTGTACATACTATTTTTCTTTCTGTGTCCATCGGCATACAGTCAAGGTGTTTATTATGCGGAAGATTTCGAAACAGGTGTCAAGAATCCCAACCTACAATTATCTTGCACAAATCCCAACCAACGCTTTTCCATTCAAAGTGAGGTCACCCGTTTTGGAGATTATGCTGCTCGACTGGAAAATTTGCCCAATGAAGGGAAACGATGCGAAGTAATTCCGGGAGATGATTACCATAATTTTTATTGGGGAAATGAATATTGGCTTGGTTTTAGTTTTAATGTACCCTCCCTGTCAGCCGGTTATGGCATATTGAGTCAGCAACATGGTGTACCAGGCTTAGGCAACAACGGGGAGGTTGATTGGTCTGTTCAGTCCGGAGGAAATGGATTTACCATCATCATTCCGGGAGGGAACGGTCCTGTCTTTCAAATCGGCTTAATACCTCCCGATAATCTCAATAAGTACCAAAATGCTACTCCGCAAAATCCTTCCTCTGGTGGTGCCCTTGGAGGGGCTATCTATTATTATTCATGGCCTGTAGAGACCAATGTTTGGTTCGATGTTGTTTCTAATTTTCGCTATTCTGATGGTGACGATGGATTTTATAAAGTATGGATCAATGGCAAGTTGGTCATTGACATAACAGGAATGAATGTAAATATTTATGATAAAGTAGGTAGAATTCAAGGCCGAAAGTACTATTTAAAAGCAGGGATTTATTCCGGCACAGAGGGGGGAGGCGCAGTGATTTATGACGAAATCCGCATTGGAGATGAGACGAGTAGTTATGCCAATGTAGCACCACCCGTAGAGCCATTAATGATTCCTTCAGCTCTTACGGCTTATGACAGCACTTCGACCTCCATATCCTTAAACTGGACTCCTTCCATAGAAAAATTAGGGGTGGCCAGATATGATATTTACAGAGACGGCACTTATGTCGGCACCGCCAGTACCAACCAATTTACGGATACATTTCTGTCAGCCGGTACCACCTACAGCTATACAGTGCTGGCCAAAGATTTAATGGGTAATGAAACGGCCCAGAGTGCTGCCATGGAAGCCTCGACCTTGCAAGCACAAATAATTACCATAACTCCTATTGCAGATAAATTCTCCAAAGATGCCGCTTTCGATGTGGAGGCTTCCGTAAATTCAGGATTGGAATTGACTTATGAAGTATCTGGCCCGGCATCGATATCCGGCAAGACCATCACCTTGGATGGTAGTCTGGGAGTTGTAGAAGTTACGGTAAATCAGGCTGGCGATGCGACTTATGGTAAAATATCCCAAAGACATATTTTAAAGTGATGCTTGTTACGGGGTTTGATGATGATCTGCCCACCATAAAGATTTACCCAATCCCTGCTAAGGATTGGCTCAACATAGAAGGAAATTATACTGAAAACGCCAGGGTTCAGATCATTGACATGATGGGAAAACAAGTGCTTTCTCAGTTATTAAGAAACAACAGGGTGACGGTAAGTAGTTTGCCGGAAGGTGCCTATATTTTGAATATTTCAGATAAGGGGGTTGCATCAAAAGCGAAAATTATTATTCAGAGATAAAAAAGTATTACAGTATTTCCCGCACTCCGAGTCAACCTGAAGGCCTGCCTCGCCTGCCTACCGGACAGGCAGGCGGGCGGAAAGGCAGGGACTCGGGTAAAATATAAATAAAGAAATATAAATTTAATATCATGATAAAAAGACAAGTACTATTATCCATACTCTTCTGCGCACTGTGTGCACCGGCTTATAGCCAGACAGGGGTTTATTTGATTGAAGATTTTGAATCAGGCTTTTTTAACCCAGATTACTTTTTAAATTGCCAGGGGAGGATGCGCTATCAAAGCGATATGGTTAGATATGGGGACCTTGCAGCAAGTTTTGAAAAAAGACTTGACGACTCTGGGAAAAGATGTGAAATGACATTTAGAAGACCAGGTTTTTTTTCTTGGGGAGACGAACATTGGGCAGGTTTTAGTTTTGCGATACCATATACGATCACGGGCTTTGGCGTAATGAGCCAACACCACTCTGTGCCGGGCCCGATTGGAGATGTTGACTGGGGCTATTCTTCCGGAGCCAATGGGTTTATAATTAGAAAGTCGGCAGATCCGACTAAATTTGCAATATACCTCATTCCTCCCGGTGAAGAAAGCTTAAATCACAATGCAAGTGGTACCACTCAAAATCCTTTGCCCGGTGGAGCCTCCAACGGGGCTAATGTTTATTATGAATGGCCAATTGTGCATAATCAGTGGTTCGATGTCGTTTTAAATTTCCGTTACTCAGATGGAGATGATGGCTTTTATAAAGTATGGATAAATGGTGAAATGGTGATCGATGTTACCGGATCAAATGTGCATCTGCATGATGTTGCCGGCAGGCTCAAAGAGAAAGAAAATTATATGCAGTTTGGCGTTTACCCAGGACCTGATGGAGCAGGAAAAATATTTTACGATGAAATTCGTCTGGGAGACGAAACCAGCAGCTATGCCGATGTAGCACCGCGTGTCCAACCCTTGGGAATACCCAGTGTGCTTACAGCTTTTGATAGCACCGCCACCACCATATCATTCAGTTGGAATCCTTCAACTGAATATGTAGGTGTTGCCGAATACGACATTTACAGAGATGGAACGTATGTGGGTACGGTCAGCACTAATGCATATACAGATTCGCTTTTAACGCAGGCTACTACATATAGTTTTACTGTAAAGGCCAGAGATATGCTTGGCAACGAGACCATACTAAGTGATGCCTTGAACACCACAACTTTACAAGAACAAATAATTACGATAAGCCCAATTCCTGACAAGTTTACCAATAGCCCACCATTTGATGTGGAAGCTACCGCCACTTCTGGTTTGTTACTGACTTATGATGTCTCTGGCCCGGCCGCAATTTCCGACAATACCATTACACTTGATGGCACAGCAGGAACGGTAGAAGTCACAGTGACACAAGCCGGTGATTCAACTTACGGCAGGACTTCAAAAACGACCTCATTTGAGGTGATGCTCATTACTGGCCTGCTTGAAGATGCACTGCCCAATATAAAAATCTACCCGATACCAGCCACAGATTGGATTAAAATCGAAGGAGATTATTCTGAAAATGCCATGGCACAAATCATTGACATCATGGGAAAACAAGTACTTTTTCAGAGATTAAGAAATAACAGGATGTCTGTAAGCAGTTTGCCGGAAGGGGCATATATTCTGAATATTTCAGACAAGGGCGTTGCCTTAAAAGCTAAAATTATTGTTCAGAGGTAAAAAGTATTACGGTTTTTTCCACTCCGAGTCATCTAATAAGGCCTGCCTGCCGGCAAGGCAGGAACTTGGAGCTATACCGACTGAATTAGGCATAAATAATTATCATGATGAAAAAACAAGTATTATTATCCATACTCTTATGCGCCCTGTGTGTGCCGGCTTATAGCCAAATAGGGGTAAATTTTATCGAAGATTTTGAAACAGGAATCTTAAACCCCGAATATAATATAAAGTGTTATTCGGGTGGTATCAAGATTCAAACCGACGTGGTTCGGGACGGAGATTATGCCGCACGCTTTGTGAAGCTGCCCAATCGAGACAAGAAATGTGAAGTGGCTTTTCGTGAACCGGGTAAGTTTTATTGGCACGAAGAGATATGGCACGGATTTAGTTTTAACTTACCATCGCCTGGAAATGGTCTCCATAAACTGCAACAGCAATTTGGTGTACCTGGGCCAATAGATGAACCCGATTGGAATTATTCTTCTGGAGCAAATGGACTTACCATCAACCTATCAAATAATAAGACAAAATTTGATATTCGACTCATACCGCCTGGCAGCGAAAGCTTAAATTTTTATGCTGCGGCTACCATTGCAAACCCCGGGCCAACAAATACTTCAGCAGGGACTGAAATCTTTTACAGCTGGCCGATAGAATATAACCGTTGGTTTGATGTGGTGATGAATTTTCGCTACTCGGATGGAGATGATGGATTTTTTAAGGTATGGGTAAATGGTGTATTGGAGATTGATGTCACCGGATCAAATGTGCATCTGCACGATGCCGTTGGCAAACTAAAACCAAAAGAGTACAATTTAAAAGTAGGAATTTATTCAGGAGGAGAGGGATCGGGAGAGGTCTACTATGATGAAATTCGCATAGGAGACAAAACCAGTAGTTATGACGATGTAGCACCGCCCGTCCAACCCTTGCAAATACCCAGTGCTCTGACAGCTTTTGATAGCACCGCCACTACCATATCATTCAATTGGGATCCTTCTACTGAATATTTTGGTGTTGCCGAATACGACATTTACAGAGATGGAACGTATGTGGGTACGGTCAGCACTAATGCATATACAGATTCGCTTTTAACGCAGGCTACTACATATAGTTTTACTGTAAAGGCCAGAGATATGCTTGGCAACGAGACCATACTAAGTGATGCCTTGAACACCACAACTTTACAAGAACAAATAATTACGATAAGCCCAATTCCTGACAAGTTTACCAATAGCCCACCATTTGATGTGGAAGCTACCGCCACTTCTGGTTTGTTACTGACTTATGATGTCTCTGGCCCGGCCGCAATTTCCGACAATACCATTACACTTGATGGCACAGCAGGAACGGTAGAAGTCACAGTGACACAAGCCGGTGATTCAACTTACGGCAGGACTTCAAAAACGACCTCATTTGAGGTGATGCTCATTACTGGCCTGCTTGAAGATGCACTGCCCAATATAAAAATCTACCCGATACCAGCCACAGATTGGATTAAAATCGAAGGAGATTATTCTGAAAATGCCATGGCACAAATCATTGACATCATGGGAAAACAAGTACTTTTTCAGAGATTAAGAAATAACAGGATGTCTGTAAGCAGTTTGCCGGAAGGGGCATATATTCTGAATATTTCAGACAAGGGCGTTGCCTTAAAAGCTAAAATTATTGTTCAGAGATAAATATTTGCAATTATTGCTCCAGCTTATAGAGGTTCCCAATAGTGAGTGTCTCTATGAAAAACAAGTCTTTTTTAGGAGCGGACTCAATATTAAAATTTTAAATTAAATCCAATTATAATGTTATTTAGTCTATCATCTAAATCAGTTTTTTTCTTTATTCTTTTCTCCTTCTATTTTTTCTACACAGCATCTGCTCAGGAAAAGATAATACCATTATATGAAAAGGAGATTCCCAACTATCGTGAAACAGATGAAGTCGAGCTTGTTAAGGTAAGGGAGAATCATCACTATTCCATTAGTTATGTGCAAATCCCTACCATCACCATTTACTCCCCTTCAAGGGCAAATGCTACTAAAGAGGCAGTAATCATTGCCCCAGGTGGTGGTTATCATGGTTTGGCGTATGATTGGGAAGGCTTAGATGTGGCCAAATGGTTGAATGCCAATGGCATTACCGGGATCGTTTTAAAATATAGATTGCCCATTTCTAAGAGCAATATTATACCGCACAAAACCCCACTTCTTGACATTCATCGTGCCATTCGTATGGCACGATACCATGCTGATGAATGGTATATTGATCCCGATAAAATCGGTGTCATGGGCTTTTCTGCAGGCGGACTCCTTGCCTCAACGGCAGCAACACACTTCGATGATGGAGATCAAACATCCGCCGATCCTATTGAACAGCAAAGTAGTAGGCCTGATTTTACAATTTTAGTCTATCCCGTAATTTCATTTACAGCTGACTGCACCCATCAAGGATCGAAAAAAGCACTATTGGGAGAAAATCCAAGTGATAGTTTAGTCCATCTTTTTTCTAATGAGCTTCAGGTGACAGAAGATACTCCACCTACAATTCTCTTTCATGCAGCAGACGATAAAGGTGTTCCGGTAGAAAACAGCCTGCTCTTTTTCAACGCCTTAAGAGAAAAGAATGTACCGGCAGAGTTGCACATTTACCCTTATGGCGGTCATGGTTTTGCTTTTGCAAGAGGCAAAGGTCGTTTGTCAAATTGGGCTGATATCTGCATAGACTGGTTAATGGAGTTAGATTGAATTATCTGCTTTTCTATGCAATACAAAAACACTGTTTAGCATGAAAATGTCAAGTTTTGTAATTTTTCCCAGCCTCGAGTCATCTGATAAGGCCTGCCTGCCCTGCCTCGCCTGCCTACCGGACAGGCCGGCAGGCAGGCAGGCGGCAAGGCAGGAACTCGGAGCTATTGTGAATTTGATGTAAAGTATTATAAATAAAAATTAGGATGAAAAGACAAGTATTATTAGCCATCGTTTTATTTGGGCTACTTAGCCCAGCATTCAGCCAAAATATATACTGGATCGATAATGATGGAACGACCTCATGGGCTGATGCTAAAAGCAATACCCCCTTGTCTGGTGCAGCGGCCACTACCCTTGCAGAAGCCAATGCCAATGCCCAGGCGGGAGATTTAATAAATATGCGAGGAGGTAATTATTTGACCAAAGTAGAACCCGTTAATTCCGGCACATCCGGAAACCCGATCACCTTTCAGAGATATATGGAGGAGGATATTGTTTTTGACGGAATTGATAATTGTGTGAGACTGAGCAATGTTCATTATGTAGTTGTAGATGGAATGTCATGCTATAGAACGACCGCCAATTGGGTACATATCCTCAATGGAAGTACCTACAATATTATCAAAAACAGTAGGTTTGTTACCGCTTTTACTTGGGGTGGAGTTGCTTTGGATGCTGGCACTAATCATAATACCATCCTCGATAATTATTTTGAAGGAACGTGCAGCAGAGATACACCATTTCCCGGCAACCCTCCCAACGGACAAGGTTCTGATTTCTCTAAAGGTGGACCCGGAGATTTTATCACCCATAGCAATACCGGTTACGATCTTATTGAAGGCAATGAGTTTATCTTAGGTGGTACGCATTATGCTATTACGGGTGAGTCAAACAACTGCATATATTGAGGCAACATATTTCATGCATCCTGGCATGGCAACCTCAATATTGTACCACCTGGTGGCCCTGTGTATTATAATGTATTGGAAAATAATTTATTTTTCAGGTCGGGTAGAGATAAGGAAACAAATCTCTGCGGCCAACCACGTGATCGTGAAATGCCGCCGGAAAAACAAAATCAATTGGGCGGAACAAATCAGCAAAATACAATTGTAAGAGGCAATATCGTTGTTGACGGTGGCGTATCGGGCTTTTCAAATTGGGATGCCGACATTCTTGATTTACGAGTTTACAACAATATTTTTTATAAAAATGAGATAAACTATAAGTTGGAAGGGACAAGCTCAACATACAAATATGATGGGGAAGTATTTATGAATAACATCTTAGCCAAGGCAGTACAAATTGAATTAAATACCAGCGGTCCGGCTTTAAACGGCAATTTTATATGTTATAACAATACCTGGAATGATGCAGGTGCTCCAATTCGACCTGGAAACAACAACACCTGCAACAATTCTAACCTGAATATCGACTCGTTATTCGTGAATGAGGCAGTTTTTCCCATTGAATCCAACCTTAATTTGCAAGCATCTTCTCCTATGATTGATGCGGGCAATTGGCTAACAACCATTACAAGCACATCGGGGTCAGGGAGCTCATTTACGGTAATGGATGCTGGATTTTTTATAGATGGATTTGGTATGGTTAGTGGCGATATCATTCAAATAGAAGGTCAGAGCGAAACCATCAGAATAAATAGAATCGACTATACTACCAAAACCTTGTCAGTTGATCGAAGTATCACCTGGACCCAGGAACTTGGCGTGGCTTTGCCTTTTAGTGGCAGTAAACCCGATATGGGCGCATACGAATTTATAGCAAGTACCGGAGGTCAAACCCCTTATGAAGGTAAAGCCTGGGAATTGCCTGGTGTGGTGGAAGCAGAAAATTATGACAATGGTGGAGAAGGCATCGCTTATTCCGACCTGACAAATGGTAATAGTGGTGGAAAATACCGCACAGATAATGTCGATATTTATATTGCCGGAGATATTGGGGGAGGATATCATGTTGGCGACATGGAATCTGGAGAATGGCTAGAATACAGCATCAGTGCATTAAATGCTGGTACCTATACACTTTCTGCCCGTATAGCCTCATCGATTGGTAGTGGGCAATACAGCATTTCCATAGATGGTGTGGATGTTACAGGAGTTGTAGGTGTCCCCAACACAGGAGGCGATCAAATCTGGCAGACTGTTTCTACCAATAATGTAAGCCTGGCTACAGGATTGCACACCTTTCGTGTAGATGTTGTGGCAGGTGGATTCAATCTGAATAGCATCACCGTAGTAGACACCGAAGCGCCATCTGTACCAACTTTGCTTACCGTTACAGATATTACTTCAGGTAGTATATCTATAAGTTGGACGGCATCTACGGATAACATTGGTGTGGTCGAATATGATATTTATAAAAATGGTGTGCTGCTGAGTTCTTCAAATATTATCGAATATACTGACAACAAACTTTTAGTGCCTGGCAAAACCTACAGCTATACCGTTGTGGCGAAAGACATTGCGGGCAATGAGTCTGTACCAAGTGAAGCGGTAGAAGCTACGACACTACAATATCAAAAAATCACCATTACACCTATCCCTGATAAATTTACCAATGACCCCCCTTTCGATGCGGAAGCTACTGTAACATCCGACTTGCTATTAACTTATGAAGTGTCCGGCCCTGCATCTATTTCTGGCAAGACCATTACACTTGATGGCACAGCAGGAACAGTTGAAGTTACTGCAATACAGGCAGGCGATGAGACTTATGGCGAAACGTCAAAGAGTACTTCTTTTGAAGTGATGCTCATTACGGGCATAAAAGAAGAGTTACTGACTATAAAAATGTACCCAATTCCGGTGACAGACTGGCTCTATATTGAAGGGGCTTTTTCTGATGATACCAAGGTTCAAGTGATAGATGTCATGGGGAAACGAGTGCTTTTTCAGGCTTTAAGAAACAACCGAGTTTCGGTAAGTAATTTGCCGGAAGGCGCATACATTCTTAACATTATAGATAAAGGCATTACCTCAAAGGCGAAAATTATTATACAGAGGTAAGCATATTTTGTCCTTTGGGTTCATCAGTATAAAAACATTAAATAATATGAAACACATGAACAAATGGAAATCAAGTTGGTCTGTCAGAAGGTTGACTGGAAATTTAGGCGTCATTATCCCCCTTCTTTTTGTATGGATTTTCGTCTCTTGCAAGGAGGATCCGTCGGAAATTGTTGCTCAACTTACCTTTACCATAAGTCCAGAAACGGGTACTAAAGGTGATGTAGTCAAAATCAAAGGCAAAGACTTTGGTAATAAATCCTCCTTTGTTACGGTCACATTTAACGACAGTCTGGCCTTGATACAAAGCCTCAATGATACCATAATAGAAGCTGTCGTACCGAAAGATGCCGGCACAGGCCTTGTAAAAGTAACTGTTCAAAACACAGAATTAATTGGTCCTGAATTTACATATATTGTAAACGTGCCAGAGATTAGCTCTACCAGTATTGACGCGGGTACTTTTGGCGACCTGATGGTGATAGATGGGGGAAATTTTGGTACGAATAAAGAAGTTGTTTCGGTGACCATCAATAGTAAGCTGGCTATTATCCGCGCATCATTTGCCACCGTGGTAAAGGTAATCGTGCCAGATGGGAGCGGTACAGGTTTAGTGAGGGTGACTGTCGATGGCGTAGAAGTAGAAGGGCCAAGTTTTACCTATGGTACGCCTCATCCGGCCGATGTATTTACTCTGGCTATCAATATAGGAGCAGGTGCCCGACCTGCCATTGCCGTTGATTATGATAATGGCATTGTCCATCTGACTTATATTGATGGCAGCAAATTAATATACAGGAAGGGAGATTTAAATGGAAATTTTGAAGCGCTTGAAGAAGTATTAACTAGCTCGCCAGGAAATATTATCTGGCAACCTAACTTGGTATTGGATGAGGATAATGTGCCTCACATAGCCTATCATTCTGGAAAAAATCATATGTGGGGGCACTTCATTAAATATACCAATAGAATTAATGGGTCGTGGTCAGATGTGCTTACCGTCTTTGATATTATCGGAGAAAAAATGAATGGAGGATTTAATCCATTTATGGTAATAGAAAACAATACGGCCTATATGACTACCTATATAATTGATTTTAATGAGCCGACCAATGCCTACGTGCGCATCGATAACTTAGATACTACTCCTATTGTAGCGAAGAAAGAATTGACAACAAATTTCGCTCCTGCTTTCCCCTACCTTAAAAAAGGCAGTAATGAGCTTTGGGTTTTTGAGGGACGTGGGAAATGGCCAGCAAAATGGGTTTTACAACAGTTGGATAAAACTACGATGCTAGCAATTGGAGAAGAGGTTATGTTTTTGAGTGGAAAACAAGGAGAACAACCAAGGTGGCTATATGACGAAAGTGGGGAAATTCATGCTGCTGGAGCATCTCCTATATGGAATAATCCACATAAAGACGGTTGGTATCAGACGCTCAGCAGAATCAATGCAGGCCTATCACCCATAAAATATAAGACTTCTAACCTCCATGCTGCTGGAGTACAACCTGTACGTGATCTTGTGACAGCAGATCGAGAATATGTGGTTTATTGGAATGGAACGTATGATGAAAAAAAATTTGGTGCAGAGGGTGAAAATCCGTATGGGTGCTCTATCGAGAATCAGATCAATTTTATGCGGGTAGAAAACGGTGAAAAAGTGAAAGAGCGGAGAAGAATTACCTCCCGATCAGGTATTCATGGAACTTCGTATCGTGCTAGCCCTGCTGTTGCAGCTCACCCAGATGGAGGTATGATCATTGTTTTTCCAGAGTGTGGAGAGGAAAACAATAAAAAAAGTTTTTATACAGGATCAATGCAACTTTATTTTACGCACATAGGAAAAGTACAGTAGCATATTCGAATTATTTTTCTCATCAGGCTATTTACAGGTTGTTGCTATCTATCATACCCTATGAATAACTTTATTTGAGAAGATGGGTATAAATAATTGCATAACGAGGAGAAACGGTGATAACAAGAAAGTACTACCGATTGCATTATTAGGATTATTGAGTACTGCTTTTGGTCAAATAACTGTTGCAAACCATTAGTGGAAATATAATAATCAAAAGACCTTACTTATGAGTATTGACAGAGATAAAATTTATTATTATTTCCCTTGATGATAGCCACCTGATAGGGGAGACGGAGACATCAGGACCGTATTTGTTGTAAAGAGTTACTAACATCCGAGTAATAGCCTTTACTCCAGCAGATTTTCGCAGAATTCATTTTATCTGAGTTAGTCAACGAGACCTGTCTACCGCAGGCAGGTCAGGGGGAGATACTTTTAAAGCGAATATTAAATAGTTGCTTTTTTACTGAATTGGAGAGTGTAATTCATTTTTGTGGGGTAATTACTCGATAAAGTGTATTTACATAACAAGATAGTTTCTGTAAAAAATAAATCTATTTTAACTTATTACGCCATTCAATTAATGTTGTGGAAAATATTCTAACATTGTGTATTGCCTACTGGAATGATTATATGGTTTCAATGTGATTTGAATTTCGAGAAGTGCCTAAACATCAGAATTTATATTAAAACATTAATCAAATTATTTGACTATACACTATGAAAAAATTATACACACAAATTGAAAATAGATTTTTTCGCATGCCTAAAGTTAGTCTATTGGCATATACAATTTTTTTAGCAGTTCTGCTGAGTTGCAAAACAGAAGAGCCACCACCTGTGCTTTCAACACCAACACTCACCGATATCACACCTAATGTAGGTACATGGAATGATATTGTTTTCATCAATGGCGAAAATTTTGGAGTTGACGCTACCATTGTGGATGTGACCTTTAAGGACAGCGCAGCAGTTGTGAGAAGAGTTAGTAACAATCAGATGGAGGTAATCGTGCCAGAAGAAGCAGGTACGGGCCCACTCACCATAACTATTGGAGAGCATGTATTTACGTCAATTGATTTTACCTATGAAACTTTTGTCTTATCAGGCACAATAGTATCTACTACAGCAGGCAGCTCGCAAGGCCTGACTGATGGTCCTGCCGATAAGGCCAAATTCAAATTCCTGCAGGGTGTTGCTACAGATCAAGCAGGAAATATTTTTGTCGCTGACATGGATAATCATAGGATAAGAAAGATAAGCACGGATGGAGAGGTTAGCACTTTTGCAGGAAGTGAAGAAGGTTTGGAAGACGGTATTGGTTCAGCTGCGAAATTTAAATACCCCGGAGATATAGTCATTGATGCCTTTGACAATGTGTATGTGGCTGACATGAACAATCATTGCATTCGTAAAATTTCTCCTGAAGGTGAGGTAATAACCATGGCGGGAACTGGCTTTCCGGGGGTTGATGATGGGCCAGGTATAAGTGCAACTTTCAGTAAGCCCGTGCGGTTGACTATTGATGCTGATGGAAATTTATTTGTTGTTGGTTATACTGGTCATAGGGTCAGGAAAGTCACCCCTGAGGGTGTGGTTTCAACTATTGCAGGTAGCTCACCAGGATATGAAGATGGAACAGGATCGGAAGCAAAATTTTTTGGCCCACATGGTATTGCTATGGATAGCGAAGGAAATTTATATGTCGGAGAATACAACAACCATACCATACGAAAGGTTACGCAGGCAGGTGTTGTAAGCACTTTGGCAGGCAGTAATTCTATTGGTGATGAAGATGGGACAGGGGCAAGTGCAAAATTTAATGCTCCGGCAGGAGTAGCCATTGATCTTGATGGAAATATATTGGTATGCGATGTTAATAATCATAAAATAAGAATGATTACTCCTGAGGGTATTGTGACTACCGTTGCAGGGATAGGTAATGGTTATTCTGATGGCACGGAAGAAGATGCAAAATTCAATCTCCCTATTGGCATAACTGTGCATACCGATGGGACAATATATGTCGGAGACCGGAGTAATAATAAAGTCAGGAAAATTGAGATTATAAAATAGAGTCTGTCCATTGACAATGCTTAGTTAAACTTTCCAAAAGTTTTCTTCCCTATAATATACCGGATCGTGTATGAATCATAGTTTTTTTTGCCACGGGCAAAAAAAACTATGATTTTATGCAGATTGTTATCTGATATTTATTCTATTTTTCCTTCCCAATATTGTCGGCTTAATTTGTAAACTAAACAATTACGCTCTTCAAATTTCTTTTTTTCGATAAACTTAAAACCAATTCTTTCATAAAAGCGAATGGCTCCTTTATTCGTTTCGAGTGGGTCAATAATAATGTCCGTTATCTTTCTATCTTCAAATGACCTGTTCATTGCTAATTTCATCATTTCAGTTCCATACCCTTTTCCCGTGTCGTTTATTTCTCCTACCCAAATATCAATGCTTTAAGACTATTAGACACATTTTTCCAATAATGTGTTTCTTCTTCCGCGGGGTCAATTATTTGGATACAACCAATCGCTCTACCATCTATTTCGGCAATTAATTGTTCTCGCCATTTTGGAAATCTTTTGA
Organism: uncultured Roseivirgaceae bacterium; assembly: GCA_964507705.1. Classification (GTDB taxonomy): domain Bacteria; phylum Bacteroidota; class Bacteroidia; order Cytophagales; family Cyclobacteriaceae; genus JAAUQL01. The sequence goes on from CAZDRA010000014.1 coordinate 44,540, forward strand.
GTTCATATTCCCAATTCCAATCTTCATCAGGGTCAGAAGCAATAACGTGTGGTTGCTCATCCCAATATTTCAACAACTCCAAATCATCAATATTGGCATCACGCAATTTCATTTTGATAGTTTCTGGCATTCTTAATTTTTATTTTGTCTTGTTATAAATAACTGATAAACAGTGTATAATGATTTATATATTCCTTTTGGAGACCCCAAGGTTCACACTGGAAGACTACGCAAGTACGTTTGTTAGGGTTTAATCGTTGGCAATCATCTAACCAACGATTATCTCCCTTTCAAACCCTTCACCACTGAACTGTTGACCCCATACCCAACATCAGAAAAATAAATATTGAATTCCCTTAACAGCAAGTCATTCTATAAATTATAAAGGCAGTCCGTTGCGCAATATGGGATGATAAATACATGATATGGTATTAAAAGTTTGCTTTTCTATCTCTAATTTTATTAAAAAAATAGTAAACATGACAAAAATCCCAGTATTAAATGCAGGTTGCTATTGGATAAAATTGTCTTTTAGGAAGAAGTATTTGATTTGCCGTACGTATCGCCATAGTCCTGGCAATACATTCTGGAAAGGTACTTACCAAAGTATAAAAAGTTATGAGTAGTTTTTTAAATCATATTAGTGAAGAATTAATACCTAAGCTGATGTATGGCATATCGCTTGTGGCATTGATTATAGTAATATCGATTGGCTGTAATACAGAGAATAACGTTATTCCAGAGCAACCAATTCTACCACCAACACTCAGCAACATCAGTTCTTTCACTGGATCTTATGGAGAAATCATAACAATTGAAGGGGATAATTTTGGCGATGATTCTACAAAGGTTCAGGTTATTTTCAATAAAATAAAAGCCGTATTAAAATCGGTTACTAACAAGAAAATAGAAGCTATCGTTCCTGAGAAAAACGGAACATCTGGCTTGATTTATATTTATATCAATGACACATCTGAGCTTTTAAGCCCCCGGGAGTTTAAATATACCTATGCAAATACCAACCCCATTACGGTTTTAGATGTCGATCTTACCAAAGGCAATGCAGGAACTGGTGCAGTAGAAGGCGGTATTTGGGAAGATGGATGGAAAGTAACTTCCTCAGAAAATCAGCGAATCGTTTATGATTGCGGATACGATATTGCAAATGGGTATATAGAAATGACATTTACCATAGATGTAGACCCTTTTGCCGGTGACAACAAAGCCAACTATTTTGGTGGTTATGAAAAGAGCAACTTGCACCAAAAACAGATTGGAGGTAAGATTTACGCTCGATCAGGAAATACAGGAAATGGTTTTTCTCTTATAAAGGGTTATTTTAAAGCAATGAATGTTGGAAATGCTAAGATTGTACTGGAAGAAGCAATTGGTGAAAATGCCGACTGGAAACCTGATGGCGCAACCCTACATACGGTCAGGTTATCATGGAAAAAAGGGGAAATTTCTTACGACGGGCCTGGCGGTACTTTATCAAAAACTTTTAATGATTTTGATGCCATTCGATATGCATTTATTGGCACCGATAAGACTTACAATTTCAATATAATAGGTCAGAAATTCAAATCAATAAAAGTGATTGACCTTGGTCGTTTATAAGAAAAAAAGGTATTCAATTATCATTAAACCTTTATATGCACAATTATTATTATTTTATTAAGTAGGTACATCAGTAATAAGAACGCTACTGAAAATTCAATTTTTTAAGCAAAAGAACGTCTATTATATAATGCTTTATAGGTTTATTAAAAAAAGAGATATGAGTTATTTAGAAAGAAAAATAAGTAGGTCAATTGTTTTACCTGTTATTAGTTTGTTGGCAATGATTTTGTTGTTTGCGATGCTAATTAGTTGTGATTCAGATGTACCTGAACCTGAGGTTGAACTTCCAATTCTCCCACCGACTCTTGGTGAAATCAGCCCGTATACCGGATCTTATGATGAAATCGTAACCATAGAAGGGGATCATTTTGGTGATGACATAGAAAAAGTAAAGGTTTCCTTTAATAAGATATATGCTGTTTTAAAGTCAGTAAGTAATAAAAAAATAGAAGCTATCGTGCCGGAACAAAATGGGACGACAGGTTTGATTAGAATTTTTATTAATGATACATCAGAGCTTTTAAGCCCTCGGGAGTTTAAATATACTTACGCAAGTACCAATCCTGTAACGGTTTTAGATGTTGATCTTACTTCAGGTAGTGCTGGTGATAAAGGGACAGTAGAAGGCGGTATATGGGAAGATGGATGGAAAGTAACCGCATCAGAAAATCAACGAATTGTTTACGATTGCGGATATGATATTGCCAATGGTTATGTGGAGGTGACTTTTACCATAGACGAAGATCCTTTTATAGGTGAAAATAAAGCAAACTATTTGGGTGGGTATGGCAATAGTGGTTTAAAACAAGAATTATCAGGTGATAAATTTTATGCCAGATCTGGCCATACCAAATACGCCTTCTCGCGCATCAAGGCATACTATAAATCTATTACCATCAACGAAATCGGAAAAGTATTGGAGAAAGATATCGGGACAAATGCCGACTGGAAAGTGGACGGTACTACGCTACATACCGTTCGGTTTTCTTGGAAAAAAGGAGAGGTATTTTTTGATGCGCCCAATGGAGATGCGCTCTCCAAATCATTTAACGACTTTGATGCAATCCGATATTTGTATATCGGAACAGATAAGACCTATGGTTTTACCATAAAAGGGCAAAAATTCAAATCCATCAAAGTAGTTGACCTTGGTCGTTTATAGAAAAGTATAATATCAATAAAATTGACCCCTGCAGAATAGTTGCTATCATAAATAAAATTATTGTAAATATTAGACAATCAGTCTTTTACAATTTGTAAGACTGGGAAATACTAAATAAAAAACAAAAAAATGAAGCTACATCTAATTTATACCATAGCTATACTTATTACAATTTTATCCTTCAAATGTCAAAACAAAGAGGAACAGTTGGAAGAGAAAAAGGTAGAAGAAATAGTTGAAAAAGAAGTAGTTGAGGAAGAACAAGTCTTTGAACCGCAAGATGGCCCTGGGTATGTCACAAAATACAAGTCAAAGTTTATGTGGTCTGAATCCGAGGAAACCTTTGTTCCAAATTATGTGATGTTAGGTGACAATAAAGGTATTTACCTCAATACGGTTACCCAGAGCACGTTAGATGAATTTTTAGACGAGATGTTCGATAAAAATGGCTTTAATGGCGTGCATGTTCCTGTTTATGGGCAATGGTTTCATATTGGAAACTATGTTGTAGCCAAAGGTGATAAAGAAATAGATCAGCGAACTTTCGATCAGCTCGAGATGATCATACGAACGGTTTACAAAAGAGGCGGAACGGTGTATATATGGGCTTGGGGAGATGACCAGCGCAGTTGGTCGCCTGCCAGTCTTGCCGGTGGTATCATGGGTGCCGAGGAGAAAAAAGTCTGGGATAAAGTCTATGCCCAACTCAATGACCTCAAAGGATGGACCATTGGCTACGGGTTTGATCTTTGGGAATGGGTAAATGCTGATCAGCTAAAAGCTTGGAAAAATTATTGCTACGAAAAAACTGATTGGAGGCACCTGTTGGGCGCTCGTGCACAAAAAAATGAAATTAGTCAGATTTACGATGGCTTGGACTTCAATGCCTATGAAAACCATAAACCCCGCTACGATGCTTTTGTTCAGATGCTTGACTATGCTGGATCAAAGCCTGCTTTTTCTGGGGACAGATTCCGTGTTAGGGGTCGAGCAAAAGATCCGTCTCCTGAAGAATCGCTTCATATCATTTGGGATGCCACCATGGCAGGAGGAGTAGCCGGTATTTGGGGGTATTTGGGTAGTGAAGAAGGAATCTCAAGATCATACCCTAATGCAGAACAACTGTTATGCTATAGTACTTTTTGGAAGAATAGATTTTTGAAAGACTTGGAGCGAGATAATTCCGGAACCAATGGCTATGGTTTGCGCAATGGGTCTAACAACTATATCTATTATAAAGAAAATACAGATTCATTGACCTATTCATTGTCGGGTGATGCCAAAAAGGTGATTGCCGTAGATTGCAAAAAAGCTTATGCAGAAATAGAAATAGGAATCATCTCAAACGGAAGCCATACTTTTGAAGCCCCTTATGCATCGGATTGGGCATTGGCTATTGGCACTTTTTAATTTCTAAAATTATTAGTTTACAACTTGAACTTAAGATCAAATTAAATTATGAAAAAAAATATACTTTACATTTTGCTATCTATTTCTACCATCTCCATGCTGGCGCAAACTATGAATGAGATTGTAGCTGCAACATTGGAATTTTTCAAAAAACTGATTCAGGGTATTGTTGACGAATTGCGACAACCAGATAAGCATGAAATTAGTTTCAACGCTGATAATATTCGCGGAGGTATTTATTATTATCAGTTGTGAGCTGGAGCAAATAGCCAAACCAATAAAATGATTCTGAATCGGTGATCTGGGTGTTGGTTGGTTTGCATTTAGTAAGTCATGTAGGTGTCCAAATCGTGCATTGAAATTTATTAGATTTCCCTCATCAGAGTCACTCGAAGAGCTTGCCTGCTGGCAAGGCAGGGACTCTGATGAGTCTGCAAGGGTGTTTTTATAGGACCTAATGTAGACGAAAAAAATTATATTTTTACAGGTAATAAAATATCCTTATTCAAAAAACAAAAAGAATGAAAAACCTAATTACAATTATTCTAATTGCATTTGTAATCACCGCAAATGCGCAAACCAAGTCTGTTCAGCAATCAGCCCCTCTTACTGAGGCATCACCTGAAAGTGTAGGAATGTCAAGCGAACGACTCAATCGCATTGACGCCATGTGCGCTGACGCTGTAAAAGATAGTCAGGTACCAGGAATCGTAGCCTTGGTAGCCAGAAACGGTAAAATAGTTTTCCATAAGGCTTATGGAATGGCGGACAATGAATCTGAAAAGTCCATGGATAAAAACGCTATTTTCAGAATTGCCTCACAAACCAAGGCCATTACCTCTACTGCGGTGATGATGCTTTGGGAAGAAGGAAAATTTCAATTAGACGATCAGATTTCTAAGTTCATACCTGAGTTTAAAAACCCACAAGTATTAAGAAAATTCACCTATGCAGATACAAGTTATACGACCACGCCTGCAAATAAAGAAATTACTATTCGGCATTTGCTTACCCATACTTCTGGGATAGGTTATGGCGTCATCGGTGGTGAACAATTTAAGATGATATATCAAAAAGCGGGAGTTACCGATCTTTTTACAACTAAAGATATAACAATTGGAGAAAGCATAAAAAAATTAGCTCAGCTACCTTTACATCACAATCCAGGAGAAAAATACACCTACAGTGAAGGCTTGGATGTTCTTGGGTATTTTATAGAAATTGTTTCAGGGATGCCTTTTGACGAATTTCTTAGAAAGAGATTATTCGATCCATTGGGAATGGATGACACTTGGTTTTATCTTCCGAAATCAAAAGTTGACAGACTGGTTTCTGTACAGAAAATTGAAAATGAAAAATGGGTGAGATATCCAGTGACTTTCTACGATACTGATTATCCGGTCAAGGGAGCGAAAACTTTTTTTTCAGGAGGAGCAGGGTTGTCAAGCACAGCAAAAGATTATGCCACTTTTCTGCAAATGTATTTGAATGGCGGTGAATTGAATGGCATTAGAATATTGAGTCGTACTACTGTGCAAACTATCATGGGCAATCATTCACGTGATCTATATGGCGGCAGCAAGAAAGATTATGGATTGGCATTTGGAGTGCTCACTCATTTTGGAGAAAATACTGGAGGTTTAGGAAGTGAAGGAACATTTGAATGGGGAGGATATTTCAATACCAAATACTTTGCCGACCCCAAAGAAAAAACCATTGGCATCATTATGAAACAAACACAGGGGTCAGTTAATGATCAAACCAATTGGAAGTTCCGCCTATTAGTTGGTCAGGCAATTGATGATTAGATATTGAGTTCACGGTTTAGGGTTCTTGCCCCTTCAGAGTCACCTGAATAGGGACTCTGAGGGAGTCCGTCTGGTTACTGTTTTTGAAATAAACCCTGAACCCTTAAATTTTTTAAATTTCATAAATAAAAATTAATGCTATGGTCAGAAAAGTATTTTTTTTAATAGGACTAACTACTCTTTATTTAGTCAGTTGCAATAACATACAGAAGAAGACCGAGGAGACCATTATCGACGAGAAACAGGATATGAAGGTGGATTCTATTTCTGTTAATCAGTTATTGTTATGGGATTTTTATGGTATTGGATCCATAACAAATGCTGGGTATGGACAGGTATTGATCTCTGAAGAAGAGAATTCAAAAGGAGTAATGATAGTTAGCCAGAATGTGTATGACAGCAACATGATCATTTCTTATGATATGATGCTCATGCACGCCGCCTCCGTACCGGTTGTCATGTTGGCCATGTCTGATCAGGAGGATGCCCAAAAATTAACATTGCCTGAAGATTATAATGGTAATTTCAATATGTGGTATGGTAAAAATAATTATTTGTTTGGAGTTCATTGCGCACCACACAATTCCAATCCTTTCGTAAGGCGATGTGCCAATGGCGAGCATACCAATTTGGCTGTCGGACAAGAAAATGTATTGATACCCGGAGTCTATGCTCATATCGAAGTAGGTGTCTTAAATGGAAGATTGTGGCTAAAGATAAATGATCAACTGATCTTTGAGGGCGTTGATGACGAGATGCTGGATTCGGGAAGACTGGCGTTTCGTGTACGAGGCACCTCGCACCAATCAGGCTCTTACCTCATTAAAAATCTGCTAATTTATTCGCCGATTTAGTTTTTTGAATACATTCAAATAAACAATATGACTTTACTTTTTAATAAGCCCATGGGCATGAGATTACTTCTCATACTTAGTGTCATCATAATGCATGGTGCTTGTGATAAAAAAACGGAGGTCGTTGACGATGGTTTTATCAAGCCGTATGCCGAGAATCCTCGGTACTGGCAATATAAAGGAAAGCCCGTTTTGCTACTTGGTGGTTCAGATGAAGACAACCTCTTTCAAACGCCAGACCTTGAAGCCTTTCTGAATAAACTGGAAGGAGTAGGAGGCAATTTCGTCAGAAACGTGATGAGCGCCAGAGACATTGGCGAATTTGATACCTCACTTGGCATAGTCGATCAGGAAGATAGTGCTTCCGTAGAGATCAGTAATGTGCAAGCATTTCTTCAACTACAAGATAGGCGTTATGACCTGAACAAATGGAATCCAGAATATTGGAATCGCTTCGAAAACTTCCTTAAATTGTGCAACGACAGAAGTGTCATTGTTCAGATCGAAATCTGGGATAGGTTTGATTATTCCAAAATATACTGGCAAAATAGCCCTTACAATCCTAAAAACAGCATCAACTATGATAGTATAACTTCTGGGTTGAAAATTGATTACCCTGAGCATCCACACAAAGACCTGCAGCCCTTTTTTCATTCCGTTCCCGGAATGGACGACTACCGGCCTCGCTTAGATTTACTTCGTTCCTATCAGGAGCAATATGTAGATAAACTATTGTCACATAGCTTGAAATATGAAAATGTGCTTTACTGCATGAACAACGAGACTTCTACTCCTATGGACTGGGGGAAGTATTGGATTGATTTTATTGAAGCAAAAGCTGGTGAAAATGATGTTGATGTATATGTTACAGATATGATCGATCACTTCTTTAGACCTCATTCTTGCCATAGGTGTCAGGAATTAATTCAAGATCCGGAAGTTTATTCTTTTGTAGATATATCGCAGATTAACAGCAGAAATTTCGATGAAAACCACTGGGATACCCTACAATGGATTGTGAAATTGCGAGATCAAAACTTGCTCAGGCCGCTCAATCATACCAAGGTATATGGTGGTGATATGACCAGTTGGGGCTCAGGGTCTAATGCAGATGGTGTAGAGCGGTTTTGTCGGAATATAATCGGTGGTTCGGCGGCAGCACGCCACAGCAGATCCAAGCGAGGAAATGGATTAAACGAAAAAAGTGAGGCAAGTATCAAGGCTATAAGAAAAATAGAAAGCCTTGTGAAACTCTGGGATGTAGATCCTAAAATGGAGCTGCTGGGAAATAGAACAGAAGATGAAGCCTATCTAACCACCAAGGAAGGTGAAAAGTACATCATTTACTTTACGCAAGGAGGGGATATTACATTAGATTTAACTGAATATAATACTGATTTTAAGATTAGTTGGATAGATATTTCTACCGGATCTTGGAGGGATAAATCTACTATCCAAGGAGGCGAAGTGGTGGGTATATCAGCACCAGGTAATAAAGGATGGTTTGCTGTAATTACAAAATAGTTATCAGAAGGTGAATTTACAGTAATAGCTGAAAACTGTTTAAGAAAATCGAAACATCTGTTAATGAAAGACCTTTTTAGTAGATGGACTATTGTTCTCATTGTCTCTTTTATTGGATTAATATTTAAACAATTCAAATAAAAAAAGCTGTCAACAGTATTAATAATAATTACTTTTCGCTGTATCCTGAAATTCTGCTTCCAAACTTCGCAAAATGTTTTACCCTACTGGTGGGGGAAATATATGAATAAGTGTATTTATATAGAATAGGGAAACTTATTTTTAATTCAATATTATAATATAGAAAAAATAGTTTTATCAATATAAAAGAATCAATAAATGAAAATTATGAATTATTTAGAAAAAAAAATTAGAATTAAATTATTTCTTAAGCCTGTGTTTTTTGTGTTTGTCACGGCCTTATTTTTGGTGAACCTTTCGAGTTGTGATGAAGAAAACAAAGAGCCAGAACTTCCAAAACCAACACTTACGGGCATCGAACCGAATACTGGTACATTGAATGAAATTGTAAAAATTGATGGAACAAATTTTGGTGTGGATGCAAAAATTGTATCCGTTAAGTTTCAGGATAGTATTGGTGTAGTGCAACGAGTGAGTGATACTCAAATAGAAGTCATCATTCCAGAAGAGGCAGGCGACGGCCCGCTCACCATCACCATTGGCGAAAATGTTTTGACATCTGAGGTATTTACTTATATACCTTTTATTGTAGAGGGACCGCAGGTAAGCACCTTAGCAGGAAGTGGTGCGGGTTTTGCTGATGGCACAGGGGAAGACGCAAAGTTTGCTAAACCTCATGGAGTTGCCGTAGATGCAGATGGAAATGTATTTGTTGCTGATTTTGACAATCATAGTGTACGAAAAATTACTCCTGATGGTGTAGTAACTACTTATGCTGGAACCGGTGAGGCGGGATTTGCTGATGGCCCAGCTACCACCGCACAATTCGCTAAGCCTGCCGGAGTAGCTGTTGATGCTATGGGAAATGTATATGTAGCTGATTTAGACAACAATAGAATAAGAAAAATATCTCCCACAGGTGATGTTATCACCATGGCTGGCACTGGTGTTGAGGGCTCTGCCGATGGTGCAGGATCTGTCGCAACCTTTGGCTGGCCTATAGGCGTAGTGCTTGATACTGACGGAAATGTATATGTTGCTGGAGCGACCAGTCTTAAAATACGTAAAGTAACGCCTGAAGGATTTGTGACTACAATTGCTGGTAGCACGCTGGGTTTTGCTGATGGTACCGGAGAAGATGCAAAATTTGATATCCCTCATGGCATTACGATAGACGCTGCGAGAATTTTATATGTGGCAGATAAGAACAATTGCAGAATACGAAAAGTAACGCAAGATGGTGTGGTAACTACCTTGGCAGGTGGCGCATGTGGCTATGCCGATGGCACAGGATCAGCAGCACAGTTTAATCTCCCAAGATCATTGGGCTCTGATGCTGACGGAAATGTATATGTGGGAGATACAGACAACAATTATGTACGATTAGTAGATCCTGATGGTGTAGTAACTACCATCGCAGGATCTGTAAAAGGTTGGGAAGATGGTCCTGGAGCAGATGCGAAATTTAATGCGCCAAGAGGAATAGCTGTTGGCCTTGACGGTCTCATCTATGTAGCTGATCAGTTAAATAATAGAATCAGAAAAATTGAAATTGTAGAGTAATCCCAATTACCTTTTTATAAAAAAAACACCAACTCAGAATCATATTCACGGTTGGTGTATTACTTAGAACTTAGCACTATCGATGAAGAAAAGCTCCAATGGAGCGATGTGACCATTCCACGCATCGCAAAAATAGAACCGCTCATCGTCAACGATCAGTGGCAAGGACCAGCATGGTACAAAAAGGAATTTGATTTTAAGTCCCGCACGAGCAGAAAGTATTCCTGAGATTTGAGGGCGTGATGCACGAGACAGATGTCTGGCTGAATGGACAACATCTCGCCAATCACCTCGGAGGTTATCTGCCATTTTCAGTCGACCTGACTAATTTTCTATTTGATGGAAAAAATATATTAAAGGTAAAAGTAAACAATGAGAACAATCCAGTTATACCTCCCGGAAGACCATTGGAAATACTTGATTTCAACTATTATGGAGGGATATATCGAGACGTTACCCTCATTAATACCAAAAAAATATACATCACAGATCCTGTATCTGCTACTAAACCAGCAAGTGGGGGAGTGCTTGATCATTTTTCTAATGTTGGCCAGACTACTACAGACTGCATCGTTAAGGTGCATATTAACAATGAACTGAATAAAAATAGTCAATTAAAAGTTAGGGCCATTCTGATTAGTAAAACAGGAAAAAAGCATAAACATGAGTCTGAAACTTTGGAGGTGCTTTCTGGATCGAGCATTGAAATACCTGTTAATTTCAAGGTCGATAATCCATTACTTTGGAGCCCTTAAACACCACATTTGTATGATCTGATTGTTGAAATTTTAGCAGATGAAAAAAATGTCGACACAAAAAAAACCATAGTGGGCATAAGAAAAATCACACTCAATGCCGATGGTTTTTTCCTTAATGATGAAAAAATATTCATCCGCGGGACCAATAGACATCAGGAGTACCCATATATCGGATATGCACTTTCAGATGAAGCGCAATATCGTGATGCGGTAAAAATCAAGCAAGCGGATTTTGATATGGTGCGACTCTCGCACTACCCACAAAATGAGGCCTTTTTAGACGCTTGTGATGAGCTTGGTCTCATCGTGATGGATGCAATTCCCGGTTGGCAGTTTTTTGGCGACACGACTTTCATAAAAAATTCATACCATGACATTCGTGATATGGTTCGTAATGACAGGAATCATCCCAGCATTATGTTTTGGGAAGTGTCGCTCAACGAATCTGACATGACCGACGATTATATCGTGCATGCCAATAAAATTCTGAAAGAAGAATTGCCTTTTGAAGATACCTAGTAGTGCGGGCTGGACAGATCATCCAACTTATGATTTATTTATCCCTGCACGCCAGCATGGCAAAGCACCCGAATACTGGAACAATTACAAAGATGGCAAACGGAGTGTGTTTATTGCTGATTATGGTGACTGGGAATACTATGCGCAAAATGCAGGTTTCAACCAGAAAGCATTTGAAGGATTGAAGGAAGAGGAACGAACCAGCAGACAGCTCAGAGAATACGGCGAGAAACGCTTGTTCCAGCAGGCATTGAATTTTCAGGAAGCCACCAATTCAAATCGAAAAGGAAGCAGTACCATCGGAGACGCAAATTGGGTCATGTTCGATTACAACCGAGGATATGCCGATGACTTGGAATCGTCTGGGATTAGTGACATCTTCCGACTTCCAAAATTTGTTTATTATTCCTACCAAAGTCAAAGACCACCTACAGAAGAAATGATATTCAGGAATACCACCATCGGTGGGCCCATGGTTAAGATCGCCAGCTATTGGAATGAGCAACTCTTCATTAGACGTTAAAGTATTTAGCAACTGCGACAAGGTTGCCCTGTATTTGAACGATTCTATTGTATCTATCCATAAATCAGAATCAGATCTATATTCCTCTCATTTGGACTTTCCGACCTACACTTTTTCATTGAGCAAATTTGAGACTGGAGCATTAGTCGCAAAAGGATATTTGAATGGAAGCGTAGTTTGTGAAGACAAAATCTCTACCCCACGGAAGGCTGAAAAGCTAAAGTTGGAGATAGATGAAAGTGGCATTGATATTTCAAAAGTTGATCAGGATATACTCATTATCCATGCTTCTGTCATTGATGATAATGGAACTACAGTAGTAAATGATTCATCGCAAGTTCAGTTTATAATTGAAAAAGGAAACGCCGTATTGATTGGCGAAAACCCAGCAACGGAAAAAGCCGGCATTGCTTCCATATTATTGAAAACAGAAAATACAAATGAGGATATCTTCATTATTGCTGCTTCAGAAGAACTGGAAAATAATCAATTGATTATTACTGTCATCCGAGTAAAAATATGATTAATCCGATTCTTCTTAGAAAAATACAATAGCGAGGTATTTCTACCCCGCTAAATATTTACGATGTTTGGAGTTACCATACTTCAACATCATGAGTAAAAATACAAAATTGTCAGGACAGCCTATTTTATGCCAGCTTCTATCTTATATCCCATCAGAGCATATTAAATTTTGCGTTGGCGATCATAAGTCTGACTATTATTACAAGACTATGTCCACCTATCGGCAAATGGTATTTTTATTATATGGGGTAATATCCAGATGCCATTCTCTAAGGAATTTGTGTAAGAGTCTTCTTTTTCTTGAAGATAAGTTATGCTATCTGGGTATAAGCAAACTACCTGCAGTCAGCACATTGAGTGATGCTAACATTAATCGTAATAGTGATGTGTTCGGTAGTATATATCATAATTTGTACAAACACTACAGCCGATATTTGTCGGACAGCTATATAAGGTTGTTCATTGGAGGAGAAGTTGATCCCGCTAAGGTAGAAGTGTTTGATTCTTCTACAGTGAGCCTGTTTGTGGACGTGTTCAAAGGAGCAGGTCGCAACTCAATGAACGGAAAGAAGAAGGGAGGGCTAAAAATCCATACTAAAATGTCCTTATCAGGATTTGCCCCTGATTTTATAGATTTAACCGAAGCTGCTTCAAATGATAAGAATTTTCTCGGACACCTAAATCCAGCGTTGGGTACTATTTACGTTTTTGATAAGGGATATGTAAACTACAAAGTGTGGAATCAATGGACTAAACAGGGCATTTTCTACGTTACACAGCTTAATGACAATGCAGATTATGAAGTATTAGCCGGGCGGCCCAATCATATCAGCCAGTATGCCGCAGGTGGTATTATATCGGATCAGATAATTCGCCTAAACTCCAATGAAACAGTGCTGGAAGCCCGTTTGATTATATACAAAGATCCTGTGTCGGGCAAGGTGCTGAAATTCATTTCCAATATGTTCAACTTTCAGGACACCACAGTTATCCAAATATATAAGTACCGATGGAGTATAGAAGTGTTGTTTAAGCAACTAAAACAAAATTTTGAATTAAGATACTTTTTTTCGGACAGCTCAGAAGGAATTAAAACACAGATTTGGATAGCATTAATTGCCAATTTAATCTTCACAGTTATTCACCGGCAGGTAAAAGAATGTGAATTATTTGTAACTATAGTCAGCATGGTCTCAAACAACCTGGGGTCCTATATTTGCTTAATCACTTTGTTGCAACGAAAACACCCAACTGCTGATGAACGAAATATAAAAATATTACAATACGGGTTATTCAATAATCAAACAGGGGGTGTTTTTCAACCAAAAGGAAAATCACCTTAATTTAACCAAAACAAAACCTTTTTAGCTAATTTTGAATTTAGTCGGATGACAGTAATTGATTATAAAGAAAGAATTGGAGTTATAAGACTCAGCATGTATTAAATATTTGAACTATTCCAAGGTTATCATAGAGTTCACGTTAAAATATAATCTGTCCGTGACGGCCTTTTATTCATAAGTTCTCAGCGCATTTTCATCACCTATTTCTTTCAATATTTTCTTTAGTCCTTCCATCTCGTCCAGCAGACCCTTTTTGGCATCTTCATTTTTATCATGATTAATAATTCCAATCGGTCCATTATATCCGCTTTCCCAAACTAATTTTATCATTTCGGCTTCTACATTTCCCTGACCTACTCTAAAAAAATTAACAGTATCACCTTTTTTCAAACCTGCAAGATTCAAGGAATATAGGTATGGTTTAATCTTCGGAAAAAATTCGGGAAAACGCTCATGATGTAATCGGGCATGATGAAAGTTATATACCATTCCTACATTGGGTAGTTTCATATAATCAATTATAGATATTATATTTTCAGGTTCGCCAAACCATCCTCCATGGTTATAAAGACCTACCTTACATCCAAGTTTTGCAGCACGTTTTGCAATATTACTTATTGGCTTTGCCGTATACTCTACTTTGGCCTTGTGGTCCAACAATTCAAATACCTCTCCAAGATCTTTCATAGATAGCCATATCTGGGTTTTCACTTTGTTCCTTTCCAAAAAATCAAATACCTTTTGGATCCGCTCATCATTATCAGGATCATGATCAGTCGTCATCCAAAAGGCAGCCAGTTTCACATTGTATTTATTTAAGGCTGCAAGCTCCTGGTCAAAAGTTGGTATATGTTTTGTCCTCCAATCATAAGCCAATTTTGTGATGCCTATTTCATGTAACATTTTAGCACGATCTTCCGGTCCACGGTTCATAGCATCATAAGGAACGATACACCAGGCAGCAAGATTGCTTTTTGAGAATACGTCTGAATTGTTTTCCAGGACTTGAGCATTCATATTCCTAATTCCCGTCACCATTAGTATCGTAAAGAAAAAATAAATTGCTGCATGTAAAAAAGAGCTTTTTCTGAGTTCGTTAATTCGCATCATTTTAGTAAAATTATAGTTAGAAATTATATGTATTTATTCAACAATAGTTGATTAATTTTTAGATTTACCATATCTATCTCATAGCCAGAAATTAATGATTATAGATTAATGTGTCTGGCAATGCAAATGCGATATAAGCATCTCCTGTTGGTGTGCCCAGCTTACCACCTCCTGTAGCAGGAATGACAACATATTGTTTTCTATTGATCATGTAAGTACTTGGTATGGCATATCCTCCGTACGGCAATTGATGTTCCCATAATACCTTGCCGGTGTCTTTGTCAAATGCCCGAAACTTTTGGTCTCTTGTGGCTCCAATAAATATAACACCTCCTGCCGTTGCAATACTGCCACCAAAATTTTCTGTTCCGGTTATTGGAATCCCCCGCTGGGTGAGCTCGGCATATTCGCCTAACTGCACTTTCCATTTAATTTTTCCAGTAGGCCAGTCCCCGGTTTATTCCGCCAAAAGACTCCTCTTCTCTGGCCGGGTCAAAGCTCCATACCTCTTGACCATTGGTGCCATCTAAAGCAATCAATTCATTTGCAGGGGTTGTTATATATACCACGCCCGAAACAATCAATGGATTTAGCTGTACATTTTCGGCCTTGCTGCCCGAGTGAAATGTCCAGGCTATCTCCAGCTGCCCTACGTTTTCCTTATTAATCTGATTTAATGTAGAATATTTTGTTTGTCCGGTATTTCCTCCCGCAGCATCCCAGTCATTGCCGGCAACATATGTTACCGGCTTTTCACCACAATTAATATGTAGCATGGAAATTCCAATATAAACAGGTATAAATAACCACCACTTTTTCATCAGTTCACGCAATGATATCGGCATTATGACAACAGCTCAGGAAAATTATACTTTTTGGTCCAGGTCGCTGCCATGTCTGGGTATTTAGCACGACAAGCCAGATACGCTTCCATCATTGATTTCATGGTTGGACTTAATGTTTTCAGATACTCGGCGGTTAATAAATTACCATCTAATAAATAAAAGTGCCAGGTAGGAGGGAATACAGCACTATGATAACCCATATGCAATGTTCTTCTTGGTAACTTCATCGCTTCCGTATGCCCTCGGTGAATAAGGCTATTATTGTAAATTACTGCCTGTCCTGCTTTCAGGGTTACAGGCATGCTTCCTGGCATGTCAGCTCCTACAGGTGCATAATGTTTAGATCCGGAAAAAGCAGCATTCTCTTCAGCTAAATTCGGTCTGTTGTGACTGCCTGGCACAATCCAGAGCGCACTCTCATCTACTAGCGGTAGATTGATCTGTACACTGTTATGAAAACGTTCGGGTGAGAATAACCAGTCTTCAATTTCATTCTCTGGTATTTGGATGACATCACGATGCCAGCCCAGTGAGTAAGAAGTGCCGACATTGGCCGCAAGTATGGAAGCATTATTTACAATTAAATCTGGTCCTATCAATTCTTCCACCACATTTAAAATGGTAGGATGATGAAACGCATGATGAATGGATTCTGTGTTTGGTTTGGTAAGCAGATGAAAATAGTATTGCCTCGCTTCTTTGCCAAATTCCGTTATACTATCCCCCAGATGCTGAAACGAGGAACTGATCAAGGTAGTATCGCTGAATTTTGATTTTGGACTGAGCAAATCATCCATAATTTTCCTTAGGTGACTTATCTCCTGATTAGAAAGGATGTCCATGATTATATAACCATCTTTTAGAAATTGTTCTTTCAAGGATTTTTTCATTTAATAATTTGTTTTAAGCTGATTAAGTTACTCTGGGTATGCTAATTAACAGTTATTGTTTTCTTTTTCTTTGATGACTCTAAACCGGCTTCCAATACTTTTATTACTTCTACCCCGTCTTGAAAATTCGGACTAATGGATTTCCCATTTGCCACAGCATTTGTAAAATCTGCTACAGCATGGATAAAAGTATGTTCATAGCCAATAATATGTCCAGGAGGCCACCAGTTTTTTATGTAAGGGTGCTTATCTTCGGTGACTAAAATCGTTCTGAATCCCTTCAAGCCCTCAATGTCATCGACCGAATAATATTGAAGTTCATTTAATCTCTCCAGGTCAAAAACCAGACTCCCTTTACTGCCATATATTTCAAAGGACATTTTATTTTTTCGGCCATTGGCGAAACGTGTCGCTTCAAACGACCCGACTGCACCGCAGGAAAAATTCACCAGCATAAGTGCAGCATCCTCTACCGTAACTTGCCCCATACCATTGTTGCTTGCCTCTGCCTTGAGATTTCCAGTTGCACCCTCCCTTGCCAGTGGTCTTTCATTAATGAAATTTGCCGTGATCGCTGTGACATCCGATATGCTACCCACCAGAAAGTGCGCCAGATCTACGCAGTGCGAGTTGAGATCCCATTGAGGGCCTGCTTGGGCTTGTTCTTTTTGAAGTTGCCAGGTAAGTGGAAAATCAGGGTCTGTTATCCAGTCTTGCTGATATGTAGCACGCCAGTGGTAAATTTTTCCAAGCAAATCATCCTCAATCATTTGTTTGGCCAGTGCTATTGCTGGTACACGACGGTAATTATGATTTAGGTAGTGGATCACTCCATGTTCTTCAGATACGCGAAGCATCTCAGCTGCCTGTTGGCTATTCATGGCCATGGGTTTTTCGCAAAAAATATGTTTCCCATTTTTTGCTGCTTCAACTGCAATTTCAAAGTGGAGATGCTGCGGAAGTGCTATATCAATCACATCAATATCTTCTCTAGCTATAAGTTTTCTCCAGTCTGTCTCTGTTTCCTCCCAGCCCCATTTCTCTGCAAATTCTTCAAGGTTTTCCTTTTGTCTTCCGCAGGCTGCTTTCAATACTGGCTCAAAAGGCAGGTCAAAAAATAAGGGTGCTTTTTTCCATGCATTACTATGGGCTTTTCCCATAAACTTATATCCAATGATGCCGATATTTAATTTTTTGCGTGCTGCCATCATCATTATTATATCGCTACTAGTTTTCTTAACTCCTTGACGCTTATAGCTACAACTTCTTCTTCTTTGTTGGCATATGTTGGGTGTAACCAATCTATTTCCACTGCAAGAAAGCCCTGATAATTATTGTTTTTTAATATTCGAGCCAATTCGGCATTATCAATGAGACCGGCATTTGTAGGTACGCAGGAAAAGAAATTCCATGCATTGACAGGCAATCCTTTTACTGGCAATAAATCTTTGATGTGGGTAGCAAATACATAGGGGGCAAGTATTTCCATGGCTTGTATCGGGTCGTCCAGTACACGTAAAAAATTACCTGTATCAAAATTTACACCAAAATTTGATGAATTGACTGACTGTACCAATTGTAGGATTTCTTTCGAATTATAGTCTATATGATTTTCAACTGCCAGCCTTATTCCTTTTTGCTCAGCTATTTTTGTAGCCTCACTAAACATAAACGCAAGTTTTTCCAGTTGCGGTTCGTGTGGTTCAAACCTGAACTGAAGGCTACTACCTACTACACGCATTACCTCGGCTCCTATCCTGCTGGCATATTCTATATGCTCGATCATTTCTTCGTAGGCCGCCTGATTCTTTCCTCCTTCAAGACCATCAGGGTGACCCCATGCATATACACGATCAAGTCCTGCTTTATCTAGTGTGTTTTTTATTGATTGCAAATAGGCGTCATCAAATTTCGGGATAAAGCAAGACTCAAGGGATAAGCCATCAATATCCAGCGCTATCGCTTTATCTAAAAACTGTTCAAATGATAATATGTTTTTCGGTTTATCCTGACCTGGGTAGACCTCTCCAAAAAAACGATGATAGCAATAACTATCTATTCCTACTTTCATAATAATTGGTTCTAATTATGATAATTTCTTAAAATAGTGAACGTTGACTATTTCAGCGTTAAAAAAAACAGCCCTGCTGCTTTATAAAATAGTCAACGTTCACTATTTTTGATCAAAAGTAAGTGATAGCCATTGCCGTTCCAAATTTTATTTATAAATATATCCTTAAATATGAAACATAATCCCATTGGTATTAAGGATATAGCTCATCATGCAGGTGTATCTACAGGTCCGGTTGATAAGGTACTTAATAATCGTGGGGGAGTTTCAAAGGCAACAGAAGAACGTATTCTTCAGGCTATTAAAGAATTGGGGTATACTCCAAACATACTTGCCAGCCGTTTAAAATCAGCCAAGCAGTATATGATTGCGGTGCTTATACCAGAAGCCACAGATGAGATTCCTTATTGGCAGGAACACAAGAGAGGTTTTGAAGATGCCGCTGACGAGTTGATTCCTTTCGGTTTTAATATCGATATCTATCATTTTCAGCAAAATAATGAACGCTCTTTTGCAGAACAATCTGCGGTGATTTTAAACCGAACGTATGATGGCGTATTCATGGTGCCTGTGTTTGACCTTGAAACAATAAAATTAGTCACCCAATTAAAACGCAAAAGAATACCTGTAATCTTTTTTGATACACAAACTCCTGAGCTCACTGACATATCTTTCATAGGTCAGCATTCGACCGACAGTGGATTCGTTGCAGCTGAACTGTTATATAAATGTCTTCCTCTGGATGCTACAGTGCTCATTATTTCACTTTCACGTAAGCATGACAATCATAACCATTTTATAAGCAGGGAAAATGGATTTCGAGATTTCTTTAAGGATAAGGATAGGTCAATAATAAAGTATGAAAATATGCTTGACGATGATAGTATTATAAAGTTTGAGCTTACCGAACTCATCAATACTATGCCAACTATCCAAGGGGTATTTGTCACAAATGGTATTCATAAGGTGGCTCCTGCTTTTTCAACCTTAGACAGGTACACACTTATTGGCTATGACCTGATTGAACAAAATGTAAACTATCTGAGTGAAGGTGTCATAGATTTTCTAATTTCTCAAAGGCCTTACACTCAGGCTCATTCCGGCATTAGGTTATTTTATGATTTATTGCTCAAAAAGAAACCAATAAGTAAAATGAATTATCTGCCAATAGATATTGTAACGAAATCAAATTTAAAGTACTATAGTGACTTGTTTGTTTAGTTACAATTAGCGCTTCTGACTGCTGATACAATTTGTTATCTCACATTAAACCAGATATAGTAGGCAATCCTTTCTTGAAGCAACCAGGTTCGTGGATGAACCATTACATTAAATCAATAGTCATACCCATAGGTGAAGAGCTTGCCATCAAGGTCAATTTATTTGCTTCTGAACTTTTGATCCGGTATTTTTCATTCAAGGCATGAAGCCGATTTAAGTGCCACATCAAGTATCTGCTGACATCGAAAACCATCATAGAAATCAACTTTTACAGATTCTCCCTTCTCAATGGCAAGTAGTAATTCCCCAATCTCATGAATGATTGTATGTTCCCATCCGATGATATGACCAGGAGGCCACCACATATTTATAAATGGGTGATTGCTCTCTGTAACTAAAATTTTTCTAAAACCTTGAATTTCAGAACTATCGT
>CAZDRA010000015.1:0-64510 GCA_964507705.1 uncultured Roseivirgaceae bacterium
ATCGATTTTATACTTGCTTTTATACTCAGTCAGTTCTTTTGCTCAAACGTCAAAAAATAATATGGAGGAAGATCATGAAATGGAAAAAATGGTCCATCACAAGGTCTCCCTTATTATAAGCCACACCCATATTCCCAAAGGAAATAGTTCGGCTCAAAATGAGACATTCCTAATTGTACCTTCCTGGGGATTGAATTACGAATATTGGATTAACCATAAATGGGCCATCGGCATGCACAACGACATGGAGATTTCTACTTATGTTATCATCGATGAACATGGCAGCGAAATAGAAAGAGAACGACCAATCATTTCTACCATAGTAGGTATTTATAAACCAAATAAATTAATTAACCTGATCGCTGGGTTTGGAAGAGAGTTTGAGGCCAATGAAAATTTCTGGGTCCTTAGATTTGGAATTGATTTGGAATTCGAAATGCACAATGGTTGGGAGTTAGCGCCTAGCTTAGTGTACGATATCAAGGAAACGATCTACGATTCGTGGACCATTGGATTGGGGATAGGAAAACGTTTTTAAAGATATATGAGCTCTGGAATAATCAGGAAGATTTAGATGATCTGTATAGTTTTTTCAGTTTTAATCTTTATTTGGGAGCAGGGCATAAGCCAATAAAAAAACCAGGAAATGTGTCAGAATTGTAATTGAATAGAGATTTTATGGTCACAAGGCAAAGGAGATACATTCAACGATGACCACCTCTGGCGATCTCAAAAGGCATTATTTCGAATGGCAATAACCCTTTATTACAAAGTGAAAAATTTTATTAGCTACATATTTATCGTTTTCTGGATGTTCAACACAACTCATGTGAAAGACCAGGAGAAGCAAGGCATATTTAGAGACAGTCTCGACAATGCAATAGATTTGAGCAATTGGTTGCTGGAGCTGCATGGCTTTGTGCCTGTCGTTGCTCCAATTACAGAGCCGGCGATTGGTTATGGAGCAGTTGTTGCTGGCTTGTTTTTTATCCCGAAGAAACGTACTGAGCCTGCTACATTTCAAATGCCCGACATGGTGGCCATTGCAGGTGGGATGACAGAAAATGGTACTTGGTTTGGAGGTGGAGCGTATTTTGGCTTCTGGAAAAAAGATCATATTCGATATCGTGGTATTTTGGGATATGGCGATATCAATTTGGCATATTATAATACTAGTAAAAATATCCAGGTTGATTTTAACAATAGCAGCTATTTCTTTTTACAACAATTAATTTTCAGATTGGGAGAAAGTAACTTCTTTTTAGGAGGGAAGTACCAAATGGGCATATCGAAAGTAACAGCACTAAATGAAGAAATTATTCCAGAAAGAGACATTAGCCTAACCAACAGTGGCTTTGGGTTGATAGCAGAATATGAACATTTCAACAACATCCTCTCTCCCACTAAAGGTTTAAGGATAAATTTGACTTATGATCAGCTTTTACAAAGACTGGGCAGTGACCGCAATTTTGGACGCATCACCTTATTTTCTTATTACTACCTTCCTGTTACTAAAAATTGGGCTTCCGGCTTCAGGTTCGAATCTCAACTAGCCACTGGCGACCCTCCATTTTATATGATGCCGTTTATAAAATTGCGAGGAGTGCCGGTTTTGCGATATCAGGGCGAACTAACTGCTTTGGTAGAAACAGAACAAGAATTTAACCTGAGCAAAAGATGGAGCATATTGGGTTTTGCCGGATATGGACAGGCATTTAATTCTTTAGATGATTTTTCAAAGCACAGCACAGCATGGAATGCCGGAACAGGTTTTCGGTATTTGATTGCCCGATTGCTTGGGTTAAAGATGGGAATGGATATTGCGAGAGGACCGGAAAATTGGGCATTTTATATGGCTGTAGGCAGTTCTTGGATGAAATGATCTTATATTTGACGAATATTTTAAACAAATCATAGGAAAAAGAATTAATAGAGTAGATATGAAAAAGTTTTTACTGATCATTCCCTTTTTGGTGATGAATATTGAGTCACATTCGCAAGTATTGATCACGCTTTTATTGGGAGACAAGCTCAATTCCGATGGTTTGGAGTTTGGCTTGGAAGGGGGTTTCAACTGGTCAAAAATATCAGAATTGGAAACCAACAGTAGCCTATCGACATTCAACCTTGGATTTTATTTTGACATCCGCATAAAAAACCAATGGTCCTTGTACACCGGTGTATTGGTGAAGTCTCAATTGGGAGTAAATAAATTGACAGAAAATGACCTGGATTTTCTGAAGGTAAAAACTTATTCTGAACCAGGAGATTACCACCAGTCGATAAGTTATTTCCTGGTGCCCGCCTTAGCAAAATATAAATTCAAAAACCACATATACCTGGAAGCAGGGCCTCAGTTTGGTTTGATGTACAAAGCCAGGGTAGAATTTAACTCCGACGTGGATGATATAAAGGCTACCATTCGTGAAGACAATAAAGATCAGATAAATCGCCTCGATGCCGGGCTCATGGCCGGAATAGGATATAAGCTCATGAAGGGCACCGGATGGACCATCGGCATAAAATATTATCAAGGCATGGTAGATGTTTATAAAGATAGATCTGGCACAAAAAACAGCTCTTTTTTTTTGAAATTAAATATTCCCATTGGAGCAGGGAAAAAGCCTGAAAAAGAGGAAAAGAAATAAGCATTATTAGTCAACCATATAATTTATAACATGAATATCAAATTTAAAATTCTTGTAATTGCAATTATTGTATTGTCGCAAAATGGCTATGCGCAGTATGCCAATAAAAAAGTTAAGTCAAAATTTCAAATTTATACCGATAGCATCAAGCAGGTAAAATACGATTATACTTTCCCAATTTTAGGACAGGAAGTTTATAAACGAGGATTTGATATCCCCTATCCTATTGGACTGATGGGCAATTTCATTTGGATGAAACAGGGGCTTGTCATTGACAATATGCAACTAGGACTTCAGTCTGATAACCAGGACATCCCATTAACTCCAGTTGATTTTATCGACTTTGGAGAGAACATCAGCAAAGTCAATTCATTCAATTTCAGACCTGATATCTGGGTTTTGCCGTTTCTAAATGTGTATGGATTATTTGGGAAAGGCACCTCCATAACGGAAGTTAATTTGGTGAAACCTGTTGCACTCAAATCGGTGGTAGAGCAAAGCGTACGCACTACGGGTTTTGGCGTTATGGGTGCAGGAGGTATTGGGCCTATATGGTTTTCGGTCGATGCCAACTTTACATGGAACAAGCCTGAGTTACTCGAAGAAGCTACCAGAGTGAATGTGCTGGGCATACGATTTGGACATACTTTTATTTTCAAAAAACATCCGGATCGCAACATCGCTATTTGGGTAGGTGGTATGAGATTAAAAATGGCTACAAAAACTTCAGGTGCGATAAAAATGGCTGATGCGCTGCCTCCTGAAACCTGGGACAGGGCCGATGAGATCGTATCTGATTATTGGGACTGGTATGATAATGAGGCTACACCGGCACAAAAAGTAGTCGCTGATCGGGTACTTACTCCAATCGTAGATCGGATAGACAATGCAGATGGAGACGCAGTGATTTCTTATGCTATGGACAAGCAGACCAAAGAATTGTGGAATGGGGGCATTGGTGCACAATTTCAGCTCAATAAAAGGTGGATGATCCGCAGTGAACTGGGGCTTATTGGAGATAGAAAATCAGGCCTCGTGTCTTTTAATTATAGGTTTTTGATGTAGACAAGACCAGTTCCTGAAATCTATATTTGCTGGTAACTTTATGATATATTTAATATCTTGAACTTTATAAAAAATACAAGATTTTAAATTTTTCCTTAGCTAAAACCCAGCATTATGTTTAAAAAAATAGGATGTCTACTGCCCATGCTGGCAGTACTACTTTTTTTGACTTACATCAGTATCAAACAAGGATACAATACCGTTTTTCATGATGATTGGACAGAGAATTATTCAAAACTAATAGTCCCGGTAGTGGATGTGGTAGAAGATTCTTCCTACACAAGTCGTAGTGGAACGAGCTCTGGATACTATCAATATTTCTTCAACCCTGTAGTAGAATATGAGTTAAATGGAAAAGATGTTATAGATACCATAATCTTTATGACTTCTTATGAAGAATCTGATTGGTATCCCGGAGATAGTATATTAATAAACGTAAATAATTTTGGAGGTCAGTTATCCAAGGATATTGAAAAAGATAAAAACGCCACAGGCATCGTAAATATTATTATGGGACTTGTCTTTCTTTTTCTTTCTTATCGCATTGTTCGATTTTTAATAAAGGCCAGACAGAATAAAGAAGATGTAAAGCAGCAAAATTAATTTTGTAGTAGAACATAATAATTTTTTAGGAATTCTTAAGCATTTTGGCAATAAGAATATAGCCTGATCTATATAATACAATGTATTCTTAATTAAGAGCTACATTATATTTTGCAACAAAATAATGATTCATAATTACCAACAATTCTCTAGGTTATGAAAGATATAAAAAGCCAAATTCAAGATTTAAAACAAGAGTGTGAGAATCATCTCAACAATGAACTACTGCCCTTTTGGTTTGACCGCTCAATGGACAAAGAAAATGGTGGGTTTATTACCCATTTTGATAAGGATGGACTGGATGCAGGTGATGATGAAAAATCAATGCTTGGCCAGGCTCGAAGTATTTATGTATATTCTTCAGCATACCGCAATGGATATGGAGGAGAGCAAAGCGCTGATTTTGCCCGACATGGTGTGGATTTCCTGATAAATAAAATGTGGGATAGTATCCATGGAGGTTTTTATTGGTTGACAGATCGTGAGGGAAATATAAAGATTAACGAAAAAATATTGTACGGCCAAAGTTTTGCTATTTATAGCCTGAGCGAATATACTCTGGCTACTGGAGATTTGAGAGGTATTGAATACGCCGAGAAGGTATTTGATCTAATACAAAAGTATTGCGTTGACTCTCATTTTGGTGGTTATTTCGAAATGTTTGAACGAAACTGGGATTTAAAAGGACCGGGGCCTGCAGGAGGTGATCGGAAAACCCTGGATATCCACATGCACCTGATGGAGTCATTTACTACACTTTATGAATGTACCGGAAAGGAAGTACACCGCAGGAAATTAATAGAAATAATCGAGCTGATCACCGATAAAATATTGCACCCAAAATACCGAACGGGAATCCCTCAATTTTATGCCAATTGGGAAGTTGCCCCGCAAATCAAATTTGATATCATCTGGGGCTGGGACAGGTTTACAGACGATGGGTCGAAAGGACAGGCTGAAGACAACACAAGCTATGGGCATAATGTAGAATTTGCCTGGTTGCTGATGCATGCTTTGGATATTCTGAAGCTACCAATAGATTCATACAGAGATTTAATACAAAGCCAATACGATCACGCCATGGCTGATGGAATCGACTGGGAATTTGGAGGTGTTTATGTAGAAGGGTCACATGCAGGGGGAGTTTATGATCGTGAAAAAGAATTTTGGCAAAATGCAGAAATGCTTATTGCGCTCACACAAGGATGCCTTATTCATAAAGAGAACAAATATTGGCCGGTATATGAAAATGTCCATCGATTTGTATTTGATAAAATGATCAATCGCGAGCTTGGAGAATGGCTACCTTTACTCACCAGAAAAGGCGAACCGATCTGGATGCACATGAGTCATA
The DNA here is from genome assembly GCA_964507705.1 of uncultured Roseivirgaceae bacterium. Taxonomy (GTDB): domain Bacteria; phylum Bacteroidota; class Bacteroidia; order Cytophagales; family Cyclobacteriaceae; genus JAAUQL01. Next base: position 5,671 of record CAZDRA010000015.1, read on the forward strand.
ACTGGAAAATCAATTATCACACCATTCGATCTATGATTGAAACAATTAAAAGGATGAAAAAAATACTGGAGAAATAAAGATTAAAAAGTGTATTTGGTGCTGTTGCCGAAATAATCAAGTACCTCAATCATCCTCGCCGGCCAATGTCAATTAGTTAAGGTTTTATTGTATATAAAGTACTCATAATCAGTTGTATAATATAGACCATTTGGTTATGTTAGATCACATTAATAACTAAAAATTACGATAATTTCAGAAGTGCAATACTGTTTTTCCATGGGAGTACTATACTCTACCCACAACAATCCGAGTAGAACCAAAAATTAAATGTTATTTTCATTCATCGTATCATCGTCATCTGATATTGTTTACAATTACTTAAAAATCCATTATTTTTGAACTAATGATTTACCGTCTAAGCGCAACCTTTGTTTTTTTTGCATTTGCATTGCCCACCTTTGGCATTGAAATCAATGAAGATACATATGCCGGCACGGCCCATTTTATCATTAAAACCAAAAAGGCTACATACTATCTCGATAAAGAAGGAGGAGGGCTTTCTCGAATGATAGATATTTATGGCAACGATTGGATAGGTTATAAAAGATATCCTTTGGAAATTTATCCAGAATCAGCCTCTTCTTCATACCGGGGTCTTCCTAAATTGGTTTTCAAGTCTGACGATGGAGGAGCTGGCCATCCCGGCCACAAAAAATGCTACAGCTTTCTGGTCGATGAAAATACTATTCTTACCATAAGCAAAAGTGGAAAATGGCAATGGCGATGGAAATTTTTTGAACAATACGCTACTATATCTATTGAAAAAACTGACCCAAAACACAAGTACTGGTTTTTGTATAATGGCCCTATTGCCGGAGAATTTAAATCTGGACTGCAATACTGGGGGACAAATTTAGGTGGGCCACGGAGGGAAATAATTGATTTTTACAAAGGAGATAAAATATTGGCCAACTGGCATTGGATTTATTTTGGAGATGACAGGGTTAAGCAAATACTTTTTATTGCCATGGAAAAGCAAGACCGGAAAATTGATCAAATTGGTTTTTTAGGTAATTCCGAAAAAGGAGTTGGGTCTGAAGATGGCATGGTAGTTTTTGGTTTTGGCAGACAGGATGATGACCAGCCACAACTTACTGACCCCTACAATAAATTTTACATTGGTTTTTTGAAAAACAAGGTGAAAAACCCAGGGGTTCATGAATCTGTAGCCAAGGATATTGAAAATATAATGAGCAGCAAATAGGCGATTAAGATATAATTATAAGTTGTGAATTGTTAATTACTGTCATCTGACTAAAGCGCTCCTATTGATTCCTACCTGAGGTAGGCAGGTTGTGATAATCAGATAAGCAACTAAGGGGGTATCTCATTCGTTGTGCTCATGGCTGTGCAGGTGAGGCAGGAGTTTACAATGCCTCTATTTTATCTCCATTAAGCTTTGGAATAACCTTGCTTGAATTTAAAGTAACCGTATAAGCGTAGTCATCATCCGAAACAAGGTGAGCTAGTCTATTTCTATGGGAGCTTTTCGATAGATATTTTTTCAAATCCGATTTGGCGGTAGTCCATAAATCCATAGCTGCCAGGGAAGAATCACAAAAAGTAGCAAATCCTCCATCAATTAGCAATGCCGACAATGCGCCAGCAAATACTGTATCTTCCAGATTAAAGAGATTTTTCCATCCGGCACAAAAAATAACCACATTTTCATGCTTACCCTTCAGGTAATCTGCAAGAACCTGGATATTTACAAAGGAACCAATAAGCACTTCTTTAGCATCCCTGGCCATATTGATGGTTTTTGTGCCATTTGTAGTTGAAAACACGACAGACTGATCTTGTAGGTAGGCATGGGCAAAATCTGAAGCAGAGTTGCCAATATCTGCAAAATCCATAATTTTCCCATCTCTTTCACAAGCCACCAAACAGCCATCTTGCTTCAAACCCTTGGCCTCTTCCAGACTCGATACAGGAATGACATCTATACCATTGTCAAGAGCCGCACATATGGAGGTAGTTGCCCTGAGGATATCCACCACCACGGTTACAAATTTCCCCTTGGTCAATTTGTACTCATATAGACTGGGCGAAAAGCATACTTCAACGGTAGGATTATAATTCATAAGTTTTATTATATCTGCAAAGGTAATTATCTTCTGTTTACTTTTTTTGCTGCAAAGAAAACATGTTTTTTTATTTTCTCACTTCCTAAAAAAGTAATAATTTTGAAGTTTAAAAAACAGCACAATTAAGGTTTACCAAAATATAAAGAATATGAAAAAGATATTGATGTTTGCATTACTGGCTATTATGAGTTCTTGCGAACCAAAACAGGGTAAAAGAATTGAAGGCAAACTTATCGAAAAGCCAAAGTCAAATGTCAATGCAAGTCGTAAAATTGTTGTTGAGGAAGTGCTTCAGGCTAATAAATATACTTATCTGAAAGCAAAAGAAGGGAGCAAATCTATTTGGATGGCCATTCCAAAAAGAGAATTGGAAGTTGGCAAAACCTATTACTATAGCCAGGCGATGGAAATGAAAAACTTTCAAAGCAAAGATCTCAGTCGGACTTTTGAGATGGTTTATTTTTTAAGTGGATTATCTGATAGTCCTGACGGAAAACCGGATATGCAAAGCAAAAAATGGGAGAAGCCAGTCATTAAAAAAGATGAGCCGGCAAAGCATACAGATCTCAATATAGTGCATGGGGAAGGCGTATCGACACTGAGTGATTTGTTTGAGAACAAAGAAAATCTAAAAAATAAATCTGTTAAAGTAAAAGGACTGGTCATCAAGTTTAATCCTGCGATAATGGATAAAAACTGGGTGCACATCCAGGACGGAACCGGAGGAGAGCTTGATCTCACCATCACCACGCAAGAGGATGTTAAGGTTGGTGATATCGTAATTTTTGAAGGAAAAGTGACACTTGACAAAGACTTTGGCTATGGATATAAATATGAATTGTTGTTAGAAGAAGGTATTCTGATCAACAAAGAAGTCAATATTTAGAGGGAGTGATTATCATAAATAGAATGACAAATTACCTCGATCGGTAAATTGTATTTGCTTTTATAATTTTTGTGATCAGAAAGTAGATAAAATTGTAGGTGAGATTTGAAGTTGATTTTGGTTTTTCAACATCCTCTTGCTCTTTGACTGGATGTTGTGGCTGGCTATTTTTTACTTTTGTGCTGTCAGTATTTAATACCGTGATTTCTTGATTAGGTTTTATGGCCAAAGCATAAAAAGGCAATACATTTCCAATCAAAGTAAAACCGGATATAAGAATTGCTAAAACAGCTTTTTTTGTTTTCATAGCATTCATGGTGTGAAGTTCCATAATTAAAACGAATTCGAATAGTATTAGTTCGTAAAACACTTACAAAATAGTTTTTCAAACGCAGATATTATGAGGATTAACAAAATATCTGTTTTTTTATAATTGAATTCACTCATAAATAGATTGTAGCAAATAGCTAACAAAGTCCAGTAGAGATTTAAGATCACCATACTTTCTGAACAAATTTTATTTTTAAATCAATGTCAACAAAAATCCATCAAACGGTTTTAGAAATTAATTTGGATGCAATAGTTCATAACTTGAATTTTTATAAATCAAGGTTGAATAAAGGCGTAAAACTAATGGTGATGGTGAAGGCTGGCGCTTATGGCAGTCGCAGTCACGAGGTTGCAAAATTGCTCAATCACAATCAAGTAGATTACCTTGCCGTTGCCTATACCGATGAAGGGGTTGAATTAAGAGAACAGGGAATCGACATGCCGATTATGGTGATGAACCCAGCGCCTGAGAGTTTCGGAAATATTGTAAAATATAAGCTCGAACCCGAAATTTATAGTCTCAACCAGCTAAATTCCCTGATAGCATTCCTTGGGAAAAACCGCATTAATATCCATTTAGAAATTGATACGGGTATGCATAGGCTGGGTTTTGAAGCAAACCAGATTGATGAATTGATCGGAACTTTGCAAGAAAATCGACACCTCAATGTAGTCAGCATTTATGCGCATCTGGCTGGTGCTGATGAAGAAATTCATAATGATTTTTCCAAAGCACAAGCTGACCATTTTCTGGAGATAGCAGATAAAATTGCAAAGACCCTAAAAATAAATCCACTCAAGCACGTTCTAAATTCCGCAGGCATAGTTCGATTTCCTGACTATCAAATGGACATGGTTCGTCTGGGAATAGGATTATATGGATTCGAAGCCACACAAACAAGACAAGAAAGCTTGAGACCAATAAGTACCTTAAAAACCATGGTCTCACAAGTTAAATTGATAGCGAAAGGAGAGACAATTGGCTATGGTCGCCATGGCACGGCAAAGCAAGACACGCAAATTGCCACCATCGCAATAGGATATGCTGATGGATTTTTAAGAGCTTTTGGTAACGGCAAAATATCGCTTTTGGTAAACGGCAAACATGCCCCTGTGATTGGCAATATTTGCATGGATATGTGCATGCTAGATGTCACAGGCATAGAAGTAAAAGAAGGTGACAAAGTAATTGTATTTAGTGAGCAACCATCTATCAAACAATTGGCCGATGCGATTGGAACCATTCCTTATGAAATATTAACCAACATCAGCAAACGTGTTCCGAGAGTTTTTTTTTGCAGAAGGAGGTTAATTTTCAACCAACGTTTTCTGGAATTTCGTAAAAAAATTATTACCTAAGCTCATCCGGACTTCTAATAACTTCTCTGGAATTAAGAACAAGTTCTTTTATTTCATTAACTGTTAGTATTTCCATTGCTAAATTTCTGCCCAACTCATTGTTGTGAAAATCCATGAGCCGTTCATTTTTTGTATTGTTTGGTATGGTTTCATGAGCATCGGTAATTTCTTTGGCAAGATCAACACCAAACGCCCTGCTCAAATGATAACTCCAATAAATATGCTTGTAGGCGTCTTCCGGGAAATTTTCATCTTTAATTTTCTCATTACTGGAAAACCTCCTGGCATCTCTGGTTATCTTGATAAGCGCAGGAACTTTGCTTGGATGATTAGCCATGATTTCAGCTTCTTGCTCACTTACGTACAATTCAAATTGTAAGGCTGCTTTTAATATTTCATCGGCATTAAATTTCAAAAAAGTTTGCTGATTGATTCGTTCGGTGAAAAAACCAACTTTCACTTCTTTGTCATCGATACGCAGATGTACATCTGCATTTATTTCCAAATTCATATTTGTTTTATTTGTTCTGAAAAGTGTTTTCAGTTCAGCAAATATTTCTTTGGCAGATTCCTCAGGGTATTGGAGGTGCAAGGGAATTCTGGTTTTTAAATATCCATTGTCCAGTTTTCCAAAAGGTTTTTTCTCGGCATCATCATCCGGTTCAGCTCGTAATTCAAAATTTTTGAAAGTGAAAAAGAAAGATGGGTCATTAAAATCTGCAAATCGAAAAGTAATAGACCTGGCCTTAAATTGCGCCTTGAAGCTGGACTTATCATACATTTTTCTATTCAGATGAAAATCAAGTACCACATCATTCATTGCACAACTGTTGTAGGAGTTAAGCAATATATTTTTATAATTGAAATTGTCAATGATCACACCTTTCTGTTCCAACCGTGGCTCAAGTTGGGTTATTAACTTTTTAGTTGCTTTTTTCAGCATGAAATTAGCACCGAAATAGATGATGAGAAAGATGAAAAGAAAAAATATTGCAGTCTTAATTAGTGTTTTCAAAAGCGTAATAATTAATTATTGTTTAGCATGAGCTGGTAAAAAGGGATAAACTTTCGTAAACCACCGAACATTTTTTTTGCTATATAAAGTGCTGTTGTAGCCGGCATTATTTTTTATCAATTGTCCTTCTTGCTCTTTTTATAATTTTTTCGGTCTCTTTAGTTGGTGATTTTGTTTCCCATTCATTGCATAATTTTTTCACAAATTCAGGCTTCGACTTACTTGCGTCATTCAGCCAATTACCAACGCTATCCTGCACATATTTTGATTTATCAGATTTTAATGCCTCTAAAATAGGCAAGGCTTGTTCAGGTTTTTGTTTTAGACTATCTATATGTTTACACCAAACGCCTCTTGGTCTTATTGCTTCTGTTGTAAATCGTCTTATGTTTTCATCAGCATTGTCAGTCCAATTACTTAATAATTCAATAGCCTTATGTAATTCGTTTTCAATTTCTGGACGCAAAGCCATCCAAACAACTTCTCTTACACCAAAATGTTTATCAGTAATTAATTTTTGAGATTGAATTAATTTTTTCTCAATATCCAATTCTTCATTCAAAGAGATCAAATACGTTGCGTAGCATCTTAAAGTATCTGACTTATGACTTGATAAATTATCTAAAGCTGAAACAAGGGATTTGTTTTGAGAGCAATGATTATAAAGTACTTCTCCAATAGTTTTTATAGAACTCATTGTTGAAGGTTTTTTCAATCGATAAATAGCATTTTTTACTTTATCAAGACATTCAGTTAATCCAATTTTTGGGAAAACATGATCAAGTAACTCAATTTGATTAATAGCCAACCATTCTGTTAAATTTACTGTTTCAATTTTTCCTGCATTTAGTAAACCCAAAACCTCTTTCGGGATGTCTTGTGCTTTTCTTGCTCCTTTTCTATTTAAGATTTCTTCCGTCATTTTTTATTTATTACAACTTTGGATATAAATTATTGCACCGTCATTTCTAACTTGAGAAAAGTAATTGCAAAAGCTAGCAAATAGTCAAAAATTAAAAATAATTAATTTTATTTTACTAAAATGAAATCAAAGCAGAAAGTATTCTACCAAATATCCGAACCTTCAAGCCTGCCCACTAGATCAGTCAGACTTGAAGGTTTTAGTGCATTGATAAAGTAAGAATCTAATTTTGGTAAATTATTTTTAAATAGAAAAACGAAATAAATAATGAGTCAAAGAAAAGTTAAATGGGGAGTTATTAGTACGGCTAAAATTGGAATAGAAAAAGTAATTCCTGCCATGCAGCAATGCGATAATATTGAAATTGTTGGTATCGCATCGAGAAATGAAAATGATGCAAAAGCGTCAGCTGAAATATTGAATATTCCTGGATATTATGGCAGTTATGAAGCGCTGTTAAATGACCCCGATATTGAAGCCATTTACAACCCTCTACCAAATCACATGCATTTTGAATGGACAAAAAAGGCTATTGAAAAAGGAAAACATGTTTTGTGTGAAAAACCCATAGTACTGGAAAAAGAAGAAGTTTCTGAATTGATAAATCTACGAAACAAATACAAGGTAAAGGTGGGAGAAGCCTTCATGGTTCATACTCATCCGCAATGGATAGATGCCGTGAAAAGAGTAAAAAATGGTGAGCTGGGGAAATTAAAGGTTATCCAGGGATTTTTTAGCTATTACAAAACAGACCCTGACAACATTAGAAATATCTTAGAATATGGCGGTGGAGCCATGTGGGATATTGGTTGCTATCCGGTGCACACATCAAGATATGCTTTTGGCGAAGAACCTTTGCGGGTTTTATCCATCATTGATCGTGACCCGAAATTGAAAATTGATCGACTTGGCACGGTGATTTTAGAATTCCCCTCCGGCCAATGTGTATTTACGGTAAGCACGCAATTAGTACCATATCAAAAAATGATCCTGTTTGGAGAAGAAAAGAAGATGGAAATAGAAATACCTTTCAATGCACCCAATGATACATCCACTAAAATTTATATAGATGAGGGGGGGCTCTTTCCAGAAAATAGGCAAGAGCTAACTTTCGATATTTGTGATCAATATAAAATCCAGGGTGAGTTATTTTCAGATGCAATTATTTCTGATGGTGAAGTTCCTGTTTCCTTAGAAAATGCGTTCAACAATACTGCGGTTATTGAAGCTATTTTCAAATCTGAACAAACCGGAGCCTGGGTTAGATTATAAATATCCCAGGGCTGAGAAAGTCAAAGCAAAAATCTACTACCCAAGACTTTGAGTGGTAGATTTTTATAGCATTAGAAATAGATATCATATTAAATCGTAGAATCAGCTTCGACGATTTTCATCCCAAAGAAGAAAAGTGACAACACCCAATCCTTTTTGGTGGCCGTGACCAAAACCTCTGTGCATTCCTTTTTTTCGATCCGGTCCATGGCCTTGACGGTTTTCACCATATGATTTTTGCTGCATTTGGGCATTTCCTCTATGTTTTCCTTTTTGAGATCTCATTTTTGCCCGCTGTCCTTTAAATTCTTGCTTCAATTCAGCAATCATATCGTCAATTTCGGGTCGATAGTTGTTGGCAATAACTTTTGCCTGATCGTAAAGTTTTTCTATTTCCAGTCTTTGTGCTTTTCCTTTTTGAAAAGCATCCTCATTTAATTTCTCTCCATTTATCCTTGCTTTTCGGCGTTCAAACATCAATTCATTTTGAATCAATTTTTGCTTAACGATCTCACTCCGTAGTCTTATGATTTCTTTTTTATCAGCATCAGAAATTGAGGCGTCTAATTTTTTTCTTTGGGCGTCAATTTTTGGTTTGATGTTTTCTTTGAAAAATGCCTTGCGCTCTTTCAGCATTTCTATTCTGTCATGATTCGGCTCTTTGCCGGCAATAGCAAAGGCAGTCACCAATAACACTCCCATCATGGCGACCAGTAATGTCCACTTTTTTAAGCTCATAATTTTTATTTGTTTTTATAAATATAGACGTTCTTTTTGGCTAATGGTTAGTCAATAATTACTGAATTTAACCAAGGGCTAAGTTATCTCAAAAAAACAGTATGTTAAACGCAATCATTTTCCCCTGGAAGACTTACAAATACTGGTGTTTTGAATATTTCATTATTTGTATGGGTTAAAATGTATAAATGCATTTTTTAACTAATTTTGCAATTCTATTTTTTAAAATGAGTACCTATGGAATTAGCGAAAAAATACAATCCACGTGAAGTAGAAGATAAGTGGTTTGATACTTGGAAGAAGAATAAGTTTTTTAGTTCAAAACCAAACCCCGACAAGCAACCATACACGATAGTAATTCCTCCTCCCAATGTGACCGGTGTGCTGCACATGGGTCATATGCTCAACAATACCATTCAGGATGTATTGATAAGAAAAGCCAGGATGCAGGGCTTTGAAGCTTGCTGGGTACCGGGCACAGACCACGCCTCCATTGCCACCGAGGCAAAAGTAGTGGGCATGCTCAAAGAAAAAGGCATCGATAAAAATGATCTTACGAGAGATGAGTTTCTTAAATATGCTTGGCAATGGAAAGAAAAGCATGGTGGAATTATTCTTGAGCAGCTTAAAAAGTTAGGGGCATCCTGCGATTGGGAGCGCACCAAATTTACTATGGACGAGGCCCTTTCAGAAAGTGTAATTAAAGTTTTTGTCGATCAGCATAATAAAGGAAAAATATACCGTGGCGTACGGATGGTAAACTGGGATCCTCAAGCCAAAACCGCCGTTTCTGATGAAGAAGTAATTTACAAGGAAGAGCAGTCGAAACTCTATTATGTAAAATATAAAATCGAAGGCGAAGATGACCATGTGACCATTGCCACTACCCGACCTGAAACAATTCTTGGAGATACTGCCGTTTGCGTAAATCCTCATGACGAAAGATTCAGTCACCTAAAAGGCAAGCATGTGATTGTACCACTTGTCAACAGGGTGGTGCCAATTATTGCCGACGAGTATGTCGATATGGAGTTTGGAACAGGTTGTCTGAAAATTACGCCTGCACATGATATCAATGACTATGAGATTGGCATCAGACATAATCTGGACTCTATTGATATTTTTAATTATGACGGCACCATCAATGAGCAAGGGCAAGTTTTTGTAGGAGAAGACAGATTTAAAGCCAGAAAATTAGCAGCAAAAAAACTCAAAGAAGATGGTAATCTTGAAAAAATCGAGGAATATGCCAACAAGGTAGGATATTCTGAAAGAACAAATGCCGTGATAGAACCCAAGCTATCTATGCAGTGGTTTTTGAAAATGAAAGACCTCGCCAAACCGGCACTGGAAAATGTGATGAATGACAATATCCAGCTGGTCCCTGCAAAATTTAAAAATACCTACAAGCACTGGATGGGAAATGTAAAGGATTGGTGTCTCTCTCGTCAATTGTGGTGGGGGCAACGCATCCCTGCATATTACCTTCCCAGTAGCAACGAATTTGTGGTGGCAGAATCCGCTGAAAAAGCCCTGGATTTGGCAAAAGAAAATACGGGTAACAGCGCACTTACCATCAACGATCTGAGGCAGGACGAGGATGTTTTGGATACTTGGTTTTCTTCCTGGTTGTGGCCCATTTCTGTTTTTGATGGCATACGCAATCCCGAAAATGAAGATATCAAATATTACTATCCGACCAATGTTTTGGTGACAGCACCCGAAATTCTGTTTTTCTGGGTAGCGAGAATGATTATTTCAGGATATGAATACAGAGGAGAATTGCCATTTAAAGATGTGTATTTGACGGGAATTGTCCGCGATGAAAAAAGAAGGAAAATGTCCAAGTCTCTGGGTAATTCGCCAGACCCATTGGACCTCATAAAAATTTACGGTGCCGATGGAGTAAGAACAGGCATGCTGTTTTCTTCACCAGCCGGCAACGATTTACTTTTTGATATGAAGCTTTGCGAGCAGGGAAGAAATTTTGCCAATAAAATATGGAATGCCCTTCGATTGATCAATGGGTGGAAAGCAGAAGAAAATGTTGCGCCGGAGATAGGGAGCGACCAGGTAGCCATCGAATGGATGGTGGCCAGGATTGATCAATCAATTATAGAAATCGAGGATCATTTTTCGAAATATCGTATTTCTGATGCCCTGATGACTATCTATAAATTAATCTGGAGTGATTTCTGTAGCTGGTATCTGGAAGCCATCAAGCCGGAATTTGAAAAACCGATAGACACTATTACCCTCCAAAAGACGATTGAAATTTTCGAGAAGTTAATGAAAATAGCGCATCCTTTTATGCCATTTCTTACTGAAGAAATTTGGCATCAGCTTAAAGACAGGGACGACAAAGATTGTATCATGGTGGCCCAGTGGCCGGAAGCGAATAAAGTCGATACGGTAATTCTTGCCAAGGTAGAAAGAGCTTTTGAGGCCGTGACCAATATCAGAAATATCCGACAGCAAAAGCAAATTAGCCCCAAGGAAAAATTGGGAGTATTTATAAAAATTGAAAATATAAACGACTACTATCCGGCGACAAAGCTACTATGGAAGCTGGCCAATATTTCTGATTTTGATCTTGTATCTGAAAAGGTAGATAATGCTGTAAGTTTTCATATAGGAGCAGATGAGTGGTTCATACCTTTAAATCATGAGATTGATCATGAGAAGGAGATAAAAATAATTACTGAAGAAATTAGTTATCTGAAAGGATTTATAAACGCTATTTTGAAAAAATTGAACAATGAAAAATTTGTTCGGAATGCGCCTGAGCAAGTCGTCAATTTAGAAAAAAGAAAAAAGGAAGACGTAGAAAAGAAAATTGCCGCTCTGGAAGAAAAATTGACCAACTTAAAATTGATGATATAAATTTTTTCGAGTTAAATTTGCAACTACATTTCAATATTAAAAGATGAAGGTATTAAGCCAAATTATTAGTTTTTCGCTACCGGTTTTATATCTGATAGTGATTTATGTTTACTATCTTATTTTTTCCGGTAAGCAAAAATCGTTGGTTCACAAGACTACTCCAATTCTCCTGTTTCTTGTTGTTTGTCATATAATTGAAATTGTCACCAGGAATATTGCGCTCAATACTATGCCGCTATCAACTACGCACGATGCATATGCATTTATTGCGTTTTCAATATTGCTGGTTTATATGATTAGCGAACTGGGACTGGAAAATCGTGGTGCCGGTCTGTTTATTTTATTTTTTGCTTTAGTGCTCGAGTTATTGTCTGCATTTAATATGAGTTGGGAACCGGAGACCAATGCTTTGCTTATCAATAAAACATTTGCGATTCATGCTTCAATGTCCATCACCGGATATACTGCACTTTCGCTGGCTGCCATCTATGCATTGATGTACATTATTCAAAACAACAATCTTAAAAAGAGAAATCTTGGCAAGTTATTTTTACAATTGCCGGCACTCACCTATCTGGAAAAAATGAGTGTTAGATCTGTAATAATAGGTATAGTGTTACTGGGGATTGGAATATTATTGGGACATTACCAGGCTTCCGTGATGATCGGAGAATTTTGGCCAAGGGATATTAAAGTAATTGTTACTGATGGAGTTTGGTTACTGTATGTCGCCGGTTATATTCTAACCATCTTAAAGAAATGGAGTGGCGAGAAAATGGCCTATTTGTCATTGTATGGATTTTTAATACTCATTGTGGGTGGAGGGATTATCATATATATGTCCGAATCTTTTCACAAATTCAATTAAAAACGAGGAGAAATGAATAATCAAATTCCATTGGGATTAATTGGCATTTCGCATAAAACTGCTAACGTAGAGATACGAGAAAAAGTAGCGCTCAATGAAGAGGAGCAAAAAACGGTGATTAACCATATTATCGAAAATATCCATGCCGATGGATGTATGGTTATTTCTACGTGTAATCGCACTGAAGTTTATATAAGCAACCATAATATTAAATCGACCATTGAGCAAATAAAATTATGGTTGAACGAGTTTAAAAAATGTACTGAATTTGCCAGGGAAGGAATTATTTATGAGTATCAAGATACGAAGGTTGTTGAGCACTTTTTTAAAGTGATATCCGGTCTTGATTCGCAGATAATTGGCGAACAACAAATTACCGGACAGGTAAAAGACAGCTATGAATTGACTCACCGGCTCAATGGTACAGATTCGCTCATCAATAAGTTATTCAACTTTGCCATGCAGGCAAAGAAAAAAGTACACAACGACACCTTCCTTTCAGATGGTACTGTATCCGTTAGTTTTGCCGGGGTTGAGCTTGCCAGAAAAATTTTTAGCGACCTCTCAAACAAAAGAATATTACTGATCGGTGCGGGAAAAACAGCTGAGCTGGCAGCATATCATTTCCATGAAAATGATGTAAAAAATATTCAGGTTGTCAACAGAACTTTTGCAAAGGCTGAGGAATTGGCAATAAAACTCAATGGAAAAGCCTTTCACCTCGAAGAGCTCTCAGGGGTGTTGTCGGAAACAGATATTGTTATCTCCGCTACCTCCAGTGACGATTTTGTGCTTACTCCTGACATCATGAAACCCGTCTCTAAAAACCGAAGGCATAAACCGATATTTTTAATCGACCTGGCTATACCAAGAGACATTGATCCGGAGATAGACAAGATTGATGGAGTTTTTCTTTATAATCTTGATGATCTCCATCAAATAGTAAAAGCAAATCTTGAGAAGCGCAAAAAGGAAATTCCAAAATCAATGAAGGTTATCTCCGAATATGTGTCAGAATTTCAGAAATGGGTTTCCATGAATTCTATGAATTCCATTGTTGGCAAACTCAAAACCAAGCTGGATACATTGAGATTAAATGAGATGGATCGTCTAAAATCAAAACTTCCGCAAAATGGCTATAAATCGGAAATTGATCATCTGACGGAAAGTATTATCAATAAGGTGGTAAGGCAACATGTAAAATCTCTAAAAAAGGTGGCTCATGATCCAGTATTATACAAGCAACAGGTCGATATGATTCTCAATATTTATGAGCTGGATAAAGATAATTAGCAAAGTCCTTGTTTGCCCATGAGATCATGCTATCCTGCTCGGGAAATAGGAATTACCGATTATTATACTGTCGCCTTTGCTGTCCTCAACAAACGTGGGAATCAGTAAATTGATTTTCGATGAGTATTCGATATGATTTACAGGGGAACTTATATGCTCCAGAGGAGCAAAACCTTTGTAGGTCATTACAGTTATACAAATTTAAGCTCCGTAGGTGCGACACAAAATATAAAATGGCAAACACATACACACAAATATATGTTCAAATTGTTTTTGCAGTTCAAGGAAGACAAAACCTTATTTCAGAAAAAAACAGAGCACAATTAGAAAAATACATCTGCGGTATTGTGGCAAACAAAAAATCTAAACCTTTAGCTATTTATTGCAATCCGGACCATACACATATTTTAATAGGCTTACATCCTTCTATTGCTATTTCAGATATGGCCAGAGATATTAAAGCAAACTCTTCTAAGTGGGTTAATGAACTAAAATGGATAATGGGCAAATTTAGTTGGCAAGAAGGATTTGGTGCCTTTACTTATTCAAAATCACATATTGATGCAGTGGTGAAGTATATTTTAAATCAACCCGAGCATCACAAAAAGAGAACATTTAAAGAAGAGTATCAAGAATTTCTTGAAAGATATAAAATTGATTATAACGAAAAATATTTATTTAACTATTATGATTAAAGATGCCGCTCCTATGGAGCTTATTTTCGTAAGTACAGCTGATTATTACAAAGGTTTTACTCCTACGGAGCTGTTCCCCTTTTCTCAAATGGATTAAAGCTCGGTTTCGATTATCAACTCGATTGATAAAGTAGTTGTTAATGGGAAATGAAAATAGTGCATAGTTGTTAAAGAAAAATGAAAATGAAAAAAAACAGCAAAATACCGGTTGACATTGAGTTGTTAAAAAAATACGATAAAGCAGGCCCAAGATATACCAGCTATCCTACAGCACCATATTTCCATGATGGCATTGGAGAAAAGCAATACTTGGAACATATCCGGCAAGACAATAAAACGGTGGCCGACAGAGATATTTCGCTTTATTTCCATATTCCTTTTTGTGATACGCTTTGTTATTTCTGTGGCTGTAGTATGATGGTGACGCGCAATCAGAACAAGATTGAGCAATATATCGAATACATCGGAAAGGAAATTGGCCTGCTAAAAAAGCATCTGGATGACGATAGGAAAATCAGACAACTGCATTGGGGAGGAGGAACACCCACACACCTCTCGCCAGACCAGATAAAAAAATTAGGCGAGGTAATCCATCAGCATTTTGAATTTAGCGAGCACGCCGAGATAGGTGTGGAGATTGACCCAAGGGAGCTTACCAAAAATCACATGATTGCTTTGAGTGATGCTGGATTCAATCGTTGCAGCATGGGCATTCAAGACTTTGATCCTAAAGTCCAGGAAAGCGTAAACAGAATTCAACCTGAAAGCATCACAAGGGATGCCGTAGCATGGGCGCGCGAATTAAATTTCAGCAGCATTAACCTCGATCTGATGTACGGCCTGCCATTTCAGAATGCCAAAACCTATAGCAAAACCATAGACAAGGTACTGGCCATGAACCCGGATCGTTTGGCAGTTTTCAATTATGCACACCTTCCGGGGATGATCAAACACCAGCAATTAATAAAGGATAAATGGCTACCCGGCAGAGATGAAAAACTGGAATTATTGAAACTTAGTATTGAAAAACTTAATAACGCCGGATATGTCTATATCGGGATGGATCACTTTGCCAAGCCAGACGATGAATTGACTCTGGCTATGGAAAAAGGAACACTTTATAGAAATTTCCAGGGTTACTCAACACATGCAGGCATTAATCTTTTTGCATTAGGAATTACCGGCATCGGCATGCTGTCAGATATTTATATTCAGAATTACAAAAAGCTGGATGATTACTATACTGCACTGGACAACAATCAACTTCCGGTTATGAGAGGGGTGACACTAAATGCAGATGATCAAATTCGAAGGGAGGTCATTACAGAATTGATGTGTAATTTTAAATTAGATAAATCAAAATTTGAGTCTAAATATCAAATTCAATTTGATGACTACTTTGCTGATGCGCTTCGCAATTTAAAATCTCAGGAAGAAGACGGATTGATTATTTTGGGCAGTAAGCAATTGAAAGTTACCGACATGGGTAGATTGTTGATCAGAAATATCGTGATGAATTTTGATTTTTACCTGATGGAAAAACAAGGAGAAAAGCCCAAATTTTCCAGGACGGTGTAGCGAAGTAGAGATAATTGATTGAGGTATTGCGTCTTTTGCTCTCATAGTAAATAAGTCAGCTTAAAACTGACCTATTTGATATATAACATAATTTTGGATTGTTTGAAGCCTGTCCATAAAGTGCTTAGTTTTTTTGTGTGGTCCGACCAAAATGAAATGTGCTTAACCGAGCAGTGGTTTTTTCTTTTTCAAAGGGCTCACCATTGTTTAAATTTATAAATAGTGGCAGACTTTCCAAGTACCACCAAAGTTTCGTAACCGATAACCCCTATTCATTCAAAGATCTTGTTAGCCAAGGTTCTTTTCCCATTCAGAAATGAAGTCTTTAAGTTCGGTTGAATCGTACAGATAAGAATGGATAAAGTAGTTCGGATCGTCATTAATCAATATCCATCCCAATTCCTTTTTCGGTTTTAGTTCGGTTCTAGTCAGCGGATTATAGGGTTCAAATTGTTTGATTCCCAAGGATTGTATTTTATTGGAACTAATTGATTTAGAGAATTTGAATAGACCGAATCTCTCAGTAATTCGCAAGCCATTTGCGATTGTCTCTATCGTTTGGGTTCCCAATCTCCACCAAAAAGAAAATATGAAAGTTACGCTACCAATTACAGTCCAACCAGTTAACCAGAACATCATTCCACCAGATTGTTTAGTCGATAAAATGTAAATCCCGAGAGTTATCCCAAATAACCAAATAAAGAAAAAGATGACTGTCGAGATTTCCGATACACGATAAAGCCAAGGGTATTTGGCGTTGAAATAGTTCGTAGTTCGAGATTTTATCAATGTAATAGTATTTTGACCAATTACTCAACAACAGCAATCAATTTTTTAATGACCTCTGCAAAGTAAGCACCTTTATAAGGCCCGACCCAATTCATGGTGATTACTTCATCGTGCGTGGAGGTCGTATAATGTTTGTCTTCTGTGATATACCCAACATAATTTCCATTGAAACTGGTGATGAAAAGTTGCTTCCCTCGCTCAGCGGCAAATTGATCCAGGTTGTTATTTATGGATAGTTCTCCAGAGAAATCGCATGGCATACCGATCAAAAGCACATCGCCAATTTCCAATAGTTTAACATTTGCCTGGAGCGGGCCTAACAATTTACTGAAAAGCCAATCGCGGATACCAAGTCTGCTGGTTAATCTCATCTGTGAGGGAGGCATGTCAATGCTAATGTCCAATCCTCCAAGGGTGGAGGTTTCCATATAATCCATAGCATCCAGTCGGTTTTTTATTTTATTGCTAAGCTGTTGTCCAATGTTTAAGATACGTTTTGGGCTTTTTGGCATATCAATATTAATACTGTGACTTCCCATCATTCCCGCACAAAACATGGCAAATTCAATGGCATTTTCATTTTCAAGATCATCTACTAAAACCCCTGGATAATCACGGCTTATTTCCCAGATATCAGCATCGAGATTTGTTGGATGCCCTGAAAAAGATGTAATAATCGCCATTTGGCCATTTTCTCTTTTCAGACTGATAACTCTCAAAAATGGGTCTTTGGTGTCTTTTTCTTTTGCAAGCCTGTTATATACCAGCTCACCGGCATTGATTTTTTCATACCCAATTTTTACTGGATATTTTTGATGAATTGCGTTTTTTACACTTTTCAATATTTGTTGAGTTAAGAAGGCTACATTCTCTTTATCATAATCTCCGAAAATAAATTTTCCTCCCGTTGATTTTTCCCAATTGCCAAATCCACTGTGGGTATGGGTGGCGTTAAGAAATATTTCTGATGGAGAAAAACCATAGTTTGAAAGAGAATCCTGAACGGCATGCTTGACAATGCGTGGAAATAACAGCAAGTCTATACCAATCATAACAACCTCTTTTTCGCCATTGTCAAATACTACAGATCGGGCATAAAGGGAATCATGAACTGAAATGTATGGACCCCTTGGACCATATCCGGCCATATGTATTGGAGATTGGGGAGTAATATTTGTGCGTGCCCAGCCTGCTGTTAATATGCCATTTCCCTTTGATGGCAAATATGTTGTTTTATCCAGTGTTTGATAAGTATTTTGGACGGCAGGTTGTTGGTCTAATGGCGTAAAATCAATGGGAACAATGATCGTCAAGATTATTATGACAATTATTAACATAAAAATCGAAATCCCCTTTAGTATTTTCATTAACATTATTTGATTATCAAATGGCTTCTATATCCTGTCTCGAATATAAGCGTTGAATCAAGTTATCAAGAATTTTTCGGGTTAATTTGTTTTATTAACTTTAAGGAAGCATAATTTAGAGCCTTATTGTAAAACACCGAATGAATTATTGTCGTTGTTTATAAAAGGCCCAGGTAGTTCACTTATTTTTATACCCGTAGACTACATAATTTTTAACCGGTTAATCGTAATATTTAAAATCAGAAATAATGAAATCAGCAATTGTCATCCTTACAAAGATTGCCTTTTTATGGGTTTTGATTTTATTCATGTCAATAGAAGCATTTCCTCAGCAATCCAAAGATCAAGAGGCTTTGGATAAAAAGGCAACCAAATTTTTAATTGAAAGAATTGAAGACTGGAAAAATTGGAACGTGCCTTACCAAGACGGAGAGGTGTTGCATGACATCATCGTCAAGCATAATTATAAATCTGCTTTGGAAATTGGTATGTCAACCGGCCACTCAACAATTTGGCTTGCATGGGCAATGAGCAAAACCGGAGGGAAAGTGATCGCTATAGAAATTGATAAAGACAGATATAAAACCGCCCTGGATAATATTAAAAAAGCGGGTTTGTCTGATTATGTAGATGTGCGATTGGCCGATGCCCACCAACTAACCAAAGAACTTGAAGGGCCATTTGATTTTGTATTTTCCGATGCTGACAAAGGTTGGTACACACAGTATTTTAAAAATATAGACCCTAAACTTGAGGTGGGTGGCTGCTTTACGGCCCACAATGTGAGCAATCAATATGGTGGTGCTGCTGACTTTTTGAAATATATTCAGAGTTTATCTAATTATAAAACTACAATAGATCAATCAAGCAGTTCGGGCATTTCTATTAGCTATAAAACAGCTGAAAATTAGTTTATTGAAAAATCAGAATAAAGGCTTTTTAACCAGGAGGTTGGGATTATTCTCAATCACTAATATAGTCATTGCCAATATGATTGGTGCTGGAATATTTACGACCTCAGGATTATTGATGGCCGACCTTAAAAATCCGGTTCTGATGTTGATACTTTGGTTTGTTGGGGGAATCATTGCTTTTGCCGGTGCGATGTGCTACGGCGAAATCGGGGCCGCCATTCCAAAAGCAGGAGGGGAATATGCCATGTTATCAAAAATGTACAACCCCAAGCTGGGCTTTTTGAGTGGTTGGGTTTCTTTTGTAGTTGGCTTTTCTGCACCCATTGCAGCCTCTTCTATCGGATTCAGTGAGTATCTTTATCGAGCAACACCTGTTCTTTTTGAGTTTTCCTGGATTGAAGTTGCCGGCATGAAAAAGGTATTCTCGATTCTTATCATTGTAATATTTACAATGGTGCATCTTAGAGGGGTAGATTTTGGCGCTAAGATTCAAAATTACCTTACCGTAATGAAAGTGATGTTGGTGGTGGGATTGATTCTTTTTGGGTTTTTTCTTGGGAAGGGTGATTTTGAAAATATCAAAGCCGCCGAAGAGATTGTAGTAAAAGGATTGAGCTGGAAAACAGTTGGCCTTTCGTTGATGTGGATCATGTTTGCATTCAGTGGTTGGAATGCCTCTGTTTATATCGGATCAGAAATCAAAAATCCACGAAAGAATATTCCCAGGTCTTTATTGATTGGCACAGGTGTGGTTGCCTTGCTCTACATATTGCTCAACCTGCTTTACATTTATGCCATTCCACCCAAAGAAATGGAAGGTGTGATAGCTATTGGTGGTATGGCGGTTGGCAGATTATTTGGACAAAATCTGGAATCTCTATTTTCTTTGTTTATAGCCATGGCCTTATTTTCCTCAATAAGCGCTTTTATCATCCTGGGCCCAAGGGTATATTTTGCCATGGCAAAGGATGAACATTTTTTTAAGTTTGCCTCTAAGATTCATCCAAAATACAATGCCCCAACATACTCTATTATTTTCCAGGCTTTGATCAGCATTGTTATTATCCTTTCGGGAACCTTTGATCAAATACTTACTTATATGGGTTTTTCACTAGGCATATTTCCCATCATCACCATATTTGGACTTTTTAAATTAAGAAGGCAAAATAAAAGTGTGCTTAAATTACCAGGATATCCCTTCACCCCAATCATTTATATTTCTGCAGGAGTCGCTATGCTCATACTTTCATTCCTGGAAAGACCGATGGAATCATCAATTGCCATCCTCACCATTCTTGCTGGGCTACCGGCATATTATTTATTTGGAAAGGA
The DNA here is from genome assembly GCA_964507705.1 of uncultured Roseivirgaceae bacterium. Classification (GTDB taxonomy): domain Bacteria; phylum Bacteroidota; class Bacteroidia; order Cytophagales; family Cyclobacteriaceae; genus JAAUQL01. The sequence continues at coordinate 26,059 of CAZDRA010000015.1, forward strand.
GAGATGACAGGAAATGAATTTGCCATTTGTCAGAAATCCAAGCAGGCAATAATTTTTACGATATAGCTTTATCGATCAGACTTTTAGTTTTTCCCGAAAGTGACAATGCCATAGCTGATTCTATACCAACCTTCGACATTTTAAGTATGGTTTTTTTTAGGATATCTACTAGCTTTTCATCTTCATGGTCTTTGGAGAAATCATCAAAATAGTGTTGCAAGAACACCAGACATATCACATCTTCCAAGGCTTGAGTTTCATGATTTTGCATCAATTGTTTTTTGAGCAAAAGATCTTTGACCTTAGCAATAGCCGCTTCATTGTAGCCAATTTTTTTCAAGATTTTACTGGCAATTTTAGCATGATATATTTTCAACTGGCTGCGCCATTGCAAATATCCCTTTTTATCCATAGGATAATCTGCCCGTGGTTTTTCCCATCTTCCAATATGCTGGCATCGGGCGGCAAGCTGCAACTGCTCAGAAGCGTGCGGATCAAAATCATTGAGTTGCTTTGTCATTCTTTGCGCATAGTGCAAAGCATTCGGCGTTTCTATTCCATCAATCAAAGTTTTATTGGGGTCTTTGCTGTTATAAGCATCAAATAAAAGGAAGGCATGATCAAGCATTGAATTTTTCATATGGTACAAACAAGTTTCATTTTCTACGACTACATTAGAATAAAGGTAATTATTAAATGAAATAATGTATTACTCTTCGAATATCAATTGAGCTTTTCCTCAAAGAACTCATCCATTATTTCTTTGTGATCAAAGGCCAATTCGGGTAGTTTTTCAAGATCAAACCATCTGGTTTCCGCAGCGTCATCTCCTGCTTCAACAATAAGTTCTTTATTTCCCACAAATCCATAATAGATGACAGAGATTGTTCTTCCTCGTGGATCTCTATTGGGCTTTCCAAAGGTTTTGAATTGTGTAAGGTCAATATCCTTCAAACCTGTCTCTTCTTCCAGTTCTCGCTTTGCTCCATCTAAAAGATCTTCATCCATTTCGACAAATCCACCGGGCAATGCCCAATTATTTATAAATGGATTATGCTTTCTTTTTATCAACAAGACCATTTTTTTATCTTCTGAAGATTTTGTTATAATACAATCTGTAGTTACCGAAGGCTTTGGATATTGATAAGTATATGTTTTCAATTCAATAATTATTGTTTGATAGTAAAGATAGAATGAAGGATGACAGGTTTAATCGTTTGGAATTTCATGTTAGAACCTATCATTTAATAAAATGCATCTTCGATATGCTCCAATTCCATACGTTCTTTTTTAATAATAGCAATAATATCAAATCGGATATTGCCATCCCAGTTTTGCTCACTGATATAATGGTTAGCGGCAATAATTATATTTTCAGCTTTTTTCTCATCCACAAAATGCTCTGGAAGCCCAAAGCTGGTATTTGATCTTGCCTTTACCTCAACAAATATTATCAGATCATTTTTTGAAGCGATCAAATCAATCTCGTACCTGCTAAACCTATAATTTCTCTCCAGTATCACCCATTCTTTTTTCAGCAAATAATCCGTTGCCATTTGCTCACCTTCTAAACCCAATTCCTTATTTTTGCTCATATATTTTACGAAACTGGCGTGGCCAGAGCAAATAATGGATACGAAAACGGATAATCATTTGCCTCTACCACCAGATAAAATTAATATATTAATCACATGAAATTTAGTTAAGATGTCTGAATTATATCCACTAAAGTTTCACCCGATATTCAAAGATAAGATATGGGGTGGAAATAAAATAAAAACCATTCTTGATAAAGATTTTGCGCCATTACCCAATTGTGGAGAAAGCTGGGAAATCAGTGCACATGGTGATGATATTTCTGTAGTAAGCCATGGGTCTTTGGAGGGTAGAAGATTAGATGATCTGATTACAAAATATAAAGGAAAGCTTGTAGGAGAAAGTGTTTACAACAAATTTGGCAACAAATTTCCTCTTCTTGTAAAATTTATTGATGCTAACGACGATCTCTCCATACAGGTGCATCCCGGAGATGAAGTGGCGCAAAGAAGGCACAACTCCTTTGGCAAAACAGAAATGTGGTATATTATCCAGGCCGATGAAGATGCAGAACTCAGCTCGGGTTTTAAAGGGCCATTGGATAAAGATGAGTATCTTGAACAATTCAATAGCGGTAAACTCATGGACTTATTAAACATTGAGAAAGTGAAGCCCGACGATGTGTTTTTCCTTCCGGCAGGAAGAGTGCATCATATCGGAAAAGGTTGCCTGCTTACCGAAATCCAGCAAACTTCTGATCTCACCTACAGAATTTACGACTTTGACAGGACAGACGATCAGGGAAATAAACGGGAACTTCATACCAAAGAATCTTTAGAGGCCATTGATTTTGAATATCATGAACATGCCAAAACAATTTATGAAGACAAGAAAAATGAACTGGTCAAGTTGGTGTCATGTGATTATTTCACGACCAATAAAATGCATTATACCCAAGCAGTAGATTTGGATTATTCGGCTTTGGATTCTTTTGTAATTTATGTCTGCATGGAGGGGTCTCTTACTTTGGAATCAAAGCATGGCATCATTGAAATGAAAAAGGGAGAGAGTTTGCTATTACCGGCAACTATCGAAAAAATAACATTATCTCCTATTAGTGAGTTTAAATTGTTGGAATCTTATATAGTTTGAGGTGAATTTCCAAAAAAACAAAAACGTTATATTTAGAAATCTCGGTAAAATTGACTTCAAAGAAGCCTGGGATTATCAGGAAGAATTATTCAAGGAAGTTGTAGCCCTGAAGCTGATGAACAGAGATTTGTCAATTGATCAGCAAAAGCCAACACCAAATTACTTACTGTTTTGTGAGCATCAGCATGTTTATACTCTGGGGAAAAGTGGAGATAAGGAAAACCTGCTTTTAAATGAAGAAGGGTTAAAACAGAAAGAGGCTTCATATTATAAAATCAACAGGGGTGGAGATATTACCTATCATGGTCCGGGACAACTGGTTGGCTATCCGGTATTGGATCTGGACAATTTTTTTACTGATATTCATAAATATCTTAGAAATCTGGAAGAGGCGATAATCCTGACACTGCAAGATTATGGCGTTACTGCCGGAAGAATTGAAGGCATGACGGGAGTTTGGCTTGATCATATTTCGAAAAAAAATCCTAGAAAGATATGCGCAATTGGCGTAAAAACCAGCCGTTGGGTGACCATGCATGGTTTTGCATTTAATGTAAATGTCAACCTGGATTATTTTAATAATATCATTCCCTGTGGCATCACTGGCAAAGCCGTCACTTCACTCGATAAAGAATTGAACAAGATAATGGATATGGAAGAAGTCGCAGGGAAAGTAAAACATCACCTTGCCAATATATTTGGTTTCAAAATAGATAAGGAAATTCAGAATATCCATAAATGATTTTACGGGTATTCTACCTTGCCGACAGTCGGGCCTGACAATTACGTAAATCTCAAACGTCCTCTCGGGGTCTCTTTTGGACCCTGCGTGAGCTGTGGGGTCTCCAAAGGAATATCCCATAAAGACAGGAAAAGATATTTGAAAAGTAAAAAAGGTAAAACCTACGCAATACTTTTCCACCTAAGCAGCTTAGCATCGGAATTCGGCTAAGTGTTGTGGCTCGTAATTATCCGATTGTTAAGTTTACACTCTTCCCAAGTCCAATTTCCATTAGTCGGTAGAGCGTTGAAAGCTGGATATCGCTGTGTCCATTCTCTATCCTTGAAATGAAGCTTTTTTTAGTTCCAGTTCGTTCAGCAAGTTGTTCCTGTGTCATCTTAGCTTCTTTTCTGGCATCTCGGATAATTTCACCGATCGCAAATGCCTTGGCTTTTATCTCGAAGTTAGCTCGTTCTTCTGTTCCAATAGCCCCATACCTTTGGTTCAGATGATCATTAAATGTTGTTAAATGCTCTTTCATTTTGATTTACGTTTGAGTTCAAAATATTCGTCTTTAATTCTTAAAGCCTTATCTATTTCCTTTCGGGGAGTCTTCTGTGATTTTTTTTGAAAACCGTTAAAAAGAACCACCAAATTTCCTTTATCAAAACAGCAAAAAATTCGATAGATATTGCTCTGATATTCGACTCGAATCTCGAATAGTCCGTTAGTTCCTGTCATGTGTTGGAAAAACTTACCTGGGATTCTGTCTGCAATTCGAATCATGAACAATACTTCGTCAATTTTGTCCTTCATTTTGTTATTCAAAGGCTCAAAAAAGTCGCTGAAATAGTTCTTGAAGAAAACCAGTTGACGTTTTTGTTCCACCCGACAAAGTTAACTAATAATGTAACACGAAGAAAATTTATTTAGATTCAGCAGAACTCTGCATTTTCTGTATGAGCCACAACATCTGAGTACGTGTAAACACACTCCTTTTATCTATGTACTAATCTAATGGATTAAAATGGCTAACGGGCACATGAGTAAAAGCCTCGTGGAAAGCAAAAATCAACTAATACAATGTCAAACACCAAAATGCAAATGACAAATCAAACACAAAACAAATATCTCAGGCAGTATTTACCACAATATCCAAAGGGGTATTCACAAATTTAACCCTCAAAAAACACATCCATCAAACGTTTTATTTAAATAGTTTTGTGTATTCACTAAACAAATAAATTTTTCCCCTTTTCGCGCCAGTTATTTCAGTTAGTATTTCAAATTTTTCAAACTCATCTATTAGTTTATAAACAGATGGAAAGGAAAGGCTTGTTAGTTCTTTCACTTTTTGGGCATCTATAATTGGTCTTTGAAATAAATGATTTAAAATAAGTTGAGCATTATGTGACCGACTTCCTAATGTTTGAATTTTAATTTCAACTTCTTTTTGTAACTTTAAAATACTGTCGAATGTACTTATACTACTTTTAGCAGTCTCGATAACTCCTACTAAGAAAAATTTAAACCATTGGGTTAAATCATCTTTTTCTCTAACTCTCGTTAGATTGTCATAATATAGAATTCTATTTCTTTCAAAGAAGTCAGAAAGATATAGAATAGGGTTTTTTAGAATTTCTTTTTCCACTAAATATAAAGTAATCATTAAGCGACCGACTCTTCCATTTCCATCTAAAAATGGATGGATTGTTTCAAATTGATAATGTATTAGTGCTATCTTAAGTAAGTCAGGGAAAAATGATTCAGAATTATGCACAAAATTTTCTAAATCTCCCATATATTCATTAATATTTGAATGAATAGGAGGTATAAAGGTTGCATCATTTATACTTGCTCCACCTATCCAATTTTGACTACTTCTAAATTCTCCTGGAAGCTTGTGCTTTCCTCTAACTCCTTGCAATAATATTTTATGCGTTGCTCTAATCAATCGTGACGAAAATGGTAATTTTTCGAGATTTGATATCGCAGCGTTTAAAGCTTCTATGTAATTTTGTACTTCCTCCCAATCATCTCTTTTTTCATCATCTACATCTTCTTTATCTAATAAAGCATCTTCAATATTTGTTTTGGTTCCTTCTATTTTGCTTGATTGAGTTGCTTCTTTTAAGACGTGCATACTTATAAACAAATCAATATTTGGAATATATTCAGAATACATATCGAGTCTTCCAAGTTGCCTGTCTGCTTGACTTAAAAGGTTCAATACTTCCATATCTTCAATTTTCCATTCTTGATTTATCTTGTTAGGTTGGAAGCTTTTGTAAGTTCCTTGATTTATGCGATTTCCAGCTTTGAATGTTTTCATTGTAAATGAAGTATAAACTTTATCAAAGATACTTCTTATTTAAGAATTATTCAAAAAACTTAAATAGTGATTGATTTAAATTAACTTTTGAATGAAAAACTTAATTACCGGGAAGGCTTGTTTAATGTTGTACAATAATTCGCTAAAGTTATTGCGTTTATATCTTTTTTGTTAGCACTAATCCCCCGATGCAGATCGGGGTTCAATCCCGACCTGCATCGGGAGAAAAATTAGGTGGATCCTCTGGACCACTCTAATTTGATTCCATATTATTAGGCAATGTTATTAAGTTATTACATGATTGTTAAAAACAAACTTGGGCTTTGTTTCTCGCTTATTGTCCATTTTGATTCAGTTCCCCAGCGATATAATCCAATTTGATTTTTCTTATTTCTAAATAATATGTAAGCGTCAGTCATTCTTTTATTTATTTTAATAGCACGGTCTGGATTATTTCCTATTACATCTAACCACTCAAGTGTCACGCCGACTTTTCCGCTCAAAACAATGTTGTATGATTCTAAATCAATTTCAGCCCAGCCTGATTCTTTTGTGATAGAAAATATAATATTTTCAGTTAATAATTCTTCTGAAACCAATGTGTCATTAATTGCTCTAATATGTAATCGAAATAATGTTTTGTCAAAAGATTGACGTTTAAGCAATACATTAAGATTTTTAACCTTTACAGGTTTTTCTCCCAAATCTAAAATTATACCTATTTCAAATCCTTTTCTTTTGCGTAGCCTGCTCCAACCACTCCAACCAGAAGACTTATTTGAACTTGTTGCTCCAACCTTTCTTTTGTTGGCTTAATTATAATTTCAGCAAGCTCAATAGTTGTTTCAATGAGTTTTATTTCACTTTTGTTATTTCTTAATTCCTTGACAGTAAATTTCTGTGGTTCATAACCTATCATTGAGATTCTTACAATTGATAATTTATCGACTTTTGCTTCAAACCTGAAATAACCACTATTATCTGTAATTGTTCCGAAATTCGTATTAATGATTCCTACACCAACATATTCCAATGGTTTATTTGTCTTAGAATCAACAATTCTACCCATTATTACCTGTCCAGAAACTTTAATCTGGAATAATATACTTAATGCAATTATTGAAATTATTCTCATTTGATTGATTTTCTGTGTTTTCACATTACCCCACAACATTCCGTGTAGGAGTAGTGGCGGTTTAATATCACTATCTTTTTGACAAACTCAAATTTACGTAAAAAGCACAAACCCTTATTGTTTGTGCTTACGCACCATTTCTTATACATGGTTAGCTGAATGTGCTTTTCTATCAGATGGTTTTAATTAATTTATCTTATCAAAAAGAATATCCAATTTTTGCTCCGAAGACTGGGTCAATTACATTAGATTTCCAGATTTCATTCCCAACATTTACTTCTTGGGTGTTTAGATGCAAGGTAATACCAACCCAGGGGTTTATATAAAGTCCTTTGAATATATTAATAGCATATCCCACTCCGGTATGCATGGCAATTAAATCAGTACTTGCTGTTATGTTAGTGGTTTCGGATTCTATATTTTGTTTAGTATATCCTGTTCCCAAAGCCACCCATAAGCCTCTAAATTCATTCCTTTTTTTACCAAAAAAGTAGTCAAATTCTATTTCATAGAATTCTGAAGTTAAATTTGTAAAACCTTCTGGATTAAAATTGTCAGGATATGTGGCTTTAGCTACTACAAACCGAGCACGGAATCCTTTTTTTCCGATCCAAAACGATCCATGATAACCCTGATTTAGCCATGTCATTATTTCAGATTCAACACCAAAAGATAGTTTTTCTTTTGAATCTTGAGCGAAAGAGTGATTAGTAGTTATAATGAATAAAATAAGTAATGATGTTAGTCTTTTCATGTTAATTCCTTTTAATTTATTCAACAAAATTAAATTGATGCTGAATAAATCTCGTTGAACTAATTCAAGAAATTACTTTTTTGCTCTCAATTTAGAAAGCCACTCTGCTGAAACACCTAAAAATGAAGCTATTTTGTATTGAGGAATTTGTTGAATGAATTCGGGAAAATTCTTTCTGAGTGTTTCATATCTTTCTTTGGGTGGAAGATGATTTGTTCTTAACCTTTGAACAAATGCTATATAATAACGTTCGGCAATAATTCGTCCTATTTTTTGAAATTTAATGTTAGAATCATAAAGTCTTTCTAAGTCTTCTTTTTTAAAACACATCAATTTTGACTTCTCAAGTGCTGTTATCTGAATGTTGTTGGATGGCTTATCTAATAGAAAACTTAAATAGTCAACCGCAAAAGAATTAGGGAAGAGAAAGTCGAGCATGTTTTCAGAGCTATCTTCAATAAAAGTCATTTCCAGCAAACCGTCTTCAATAAAAGCTATTCTTTTGGATATTTGTCCATATTTTAAAAATTTATCTCCTTTAGTTAATTCTATTGGGTATAGAATGTCATTGAATTCTGTAATTTCCTTTTCTGTTAGTGGGACGATGTCGTTAAAATATTTTAAAATATTTGGCATATAGTTAATACTTATATATTGAAAAAGAAGCTCTCTCGTCATTGCCGCTAACAATTCGCTAAACTTATTTCATTCATATCTTTTGTAGTTAGCTACTAATCTAATGGAATTAAAATGGCTAACGGACACATGAGTATAAGCCTGCCTGCATCCTGGTTCGTTTTAGAACCAATATTATTATAGCTAAAAAGTCATTAATTCCCCTACTTTTTTGACTCCTGACCTTTTTTGATTTTTTGCCTTAGTCTGTAGTCACCTATTTTTTCAAATATATTAAAGAACCTTTTCAACAAGTCAAGATAGAGGGTTAGCAAAGCGATCGCAGCCATAATCCAGATAATTACTAAATTGAACCAAAAAGTATCATAATACCTACCTGCAAAGTATTTTTGAGGGGCATAATAAAATGTCCTGAAATTCATTTGATTATCAGGAATATCAGGTGTTGCATAAATAGGTTTGATCTTTCTAATTAATTTATTGCCAACTTCAAGAATAGCAACCAAACCAACATTTTCAACAATGGATTTAACCTTATCATTCGTAAAAGTCCTTCTCGCCGTCAGGAACTCCTCTTCAAGGTCTTTATCAATAATCTTTACTTTTCGTAGTGAATCCATAACATGAAAAGCATTATTTTTCCTTTCTATATATATTTTTTTTAGGGTTTCGATTTGACGATTTATCGAAATAGAAGTTGCGGAGTCAAATTTATGGGGAACTAATTTTTCCCAATCAACATGGTCAACGGCATCAAAATTTTTCAGCTCTCTTTTTAGTTCATATTTTATTAATTCCAGATTATCCGATATTTGATCTTGCGAAATTTCACCTCTTAGTGCTGCATTGCACGAAGCGAGATTTGTTTCCAATGCTTTGAGATAGTAGGTCGTTTTGTAATCAGAATTTGCCATTACTTTTTCAAAATCATAAAAATACTTTCCATACTTGTTGTCCTTAAATTGCCGGACCATGATGGCTTCAAAAGCCCATCGTGACACCATCATTTCACCAAGAATGGGCACCCTGTTGCTTGAGCTCATATTTGGGTTGAGTTTGTCAAACTCAATCGCCACGCCATTGAACATCAGTTGAGGAATGAGTATTATTGGAACCATGATATAAATGGTGATTACCGAGTTAAAGGCTGAAGAAATGATGAGTCCAATCAGATTGGCAAGACAGGCCGTAGAAAATAGCAAAAGCCAAAATGAAAAATACATTCCCTGAAAACCCAGCAATAGATTTCCAATGATGACAAATGAGAAAGTCTGGATGGCTGAAATTCCAAAAAGTATAATCACTTTAGAAGTCAGGTAGCTGCTGTTGCTCAGGTTCAGGAACTTTTCTCGTTGCAGAATTCTTCTATCCTTAATTATCTCCTCGCCACTTACAGAAAGACCAATGAAAAGAGCAATAATAATGCTCATAAGAAAGTAATACGGGATGTTGGGGTTGTCGGCAAAAGTGTATCCCAGTTTATTATCGTCTCCGGGATTGTAATATCTTATGAAATATCCAATGATCAAGCCCAACAAGGGCGCCTCAGCAAAATTGACAATTAGGTACTGCTTGTTTTTTAGCTTTGACAGCACATCTCTTTTGTAGAAAACCTTAAATTGATCAATCCAATTGGGGATATTAAATGTGGTAGGTGGAAGTTGGACCACCTTGTTTTCCATATCTTTCGGGCGAAGTCGCTTGCTAAAATGGTCTCCCCATTGCTTTGGAGAAATTCTTCTTTCGTTGGTAAATTTCCCATATTCATTTACTACTTTGGTCTCAATGATATTGAATATTTGCTCAACACTCACATTGCCACAGGTGATACAAGATCCCTGATCTCGCTGGATCATATTGACAACATCCCTAAAATATACGATCGCATCGACAGGATCTCCGTAGTAGATCTGGTGTCCGCCGACATCCAATAGCAACAGATTGTCAAACATTCTGAAAATAGTAGATGACGGCTGGTGTATTGTCATAAAAACAAGCTTGCCCTTGAGCGACAATTCTTTGAGGAGATCGAGAATGTTTTCCGAATCTCGTGATGACAATCCTGAAGTTGGCTCGTCAAGAAACAGAATGGCAGGTTCTCGCAACAGCTCCAAGGCAATATTCAAGCGCTTTCTCTGGCCTCCACTGATGGTTTTTTTTAATGGATTGCCTACCGTAAGATCTTTGGTCTCATAAATGCCAAGCATCTTTAACGTATTAGATACCAATTCATGAAGTTTTTTTTCGTTATAATCTGCAAAGCACAATTTTGCTGCAAAAAATAAATTTTTATAAACAGTAAGATCCTCGATGAGCAAATCATCTTGAGGAACATATCCCAACAGCCCTTCAAGCTTCTCAGGTTCTTCATGGACATTGATGCCATTGATGATTACTTCACCGATTTTGGGCTTTATCTTTCCGTTAAGCGTCTCCAACAAAGTGGACTTTCCTGCTCCGCTGGCCCCCATAATCCCAATTAACTTTCCCGATTCTTCATTTAGGTAAATATCGCGAAGCCCGATCCTGCCTTGTTTAAATGTCACCCAAACATCACTGGCAGTAAGTTTTATTTGATTCAGATCCTGAGTGGATTTGAACTGCCCCACTACATTACTGTAGTAAATGGTTTTCAACTTGTTGCCGCGAATATTGCTGCCTGTAGGAAAAATATAGGTAAACCTGCTTTTCATCGGCGCACCGTTAAGAAAAATATGCGAAACACCAACGTACTTGATGATGTAGCTCTCTATTTCGGGAATATATAAAACCGCTAAAAATCCAGTAAGATTTGGTCTTCTGATGTGCTTGCAACTACTGTCTTTTCTTTGAGCCCCATCATCAATGATCAGAATATTTTTATTGGACAGATCACTAATTTCGGTGCCAAATACAAATTGCTTTAATTGCTCTACAAGTTTTGATTTGATATGAAGGGTTTGTCCGATGTAGTAGATAAAATTATCCTGCCTTTCGGACAGCTCACCATCAATGTGAGACAATTCTATTACTCTGAGGATTACAATCACTTTTTGAAAAAGTGAGCTTTCAAGGTTAATGCGCTTACAAATTAATATGATATTGGCCCACTCCTCAACAAATTCTTCCGTCTTTTCCTCCATTTCGCCCAGTCGTTTTACTGGGGGTTTACTTGGACTTCTACTTTGAACAGAAGTGAAATCATCAAATATTTTCAGATACTCTTCAGCGTCTTCGTTACTCGCTTGCCTGTAAATGATAAATTTTATTCTTTCCCTGCTTTCTTCAGTCAGATTTGCTTTTGCTACTATGGCAAAAAGACGAATTATTGCCTTTAAAAGATATTCGTTCATTTAATTCACCGGTTCAATTGTTCTTAGGGTCTGCTCAATTGATTTATTAAATATATTGAATTTTTGTATTTAAAATTCCGCAATAGTTGTTAAGTTTTTACTCGATATAGTTCCTTCTTTATAGCAAGCAAACCATTCTGCTGCATTCGGAATGTTCATCATTTCTTGCTCAGCCTTTTTGGCATCTTCCTTTGATTTCCAATACACAATGTCGGTATAACTTCCATCATTATTTGTATGGATTTCCCATTTGACAAATCCAACTTGATTTTTCATCCAATCATTTACGATTTGTTTAGCAATTTTAAGCAATTGTTCTTTTGTTGTGTTTTCTGCCAACTCGTAGCTAATAATGTCTTTATACATAACTCAATTTTCGTTTTGTTCTCATTGCATTTACCTTTTTAACAGATTTATCAGCAATAAAAAAAATGCTCCTTCCGCTAATTCTATGAATGAATTTTAATCCAATAAATAATTTCTACTTATCCGAATGCAAGCCAATTCGGTTGCCTTCTGTATCAATGAATTGAGCGAAGAAGCCAAATTCTCCAATATCCGTTTTTGGAAGAAGCAATTTGCCTCCTGCTTTTTCAATACGACCTGCTTCAATAGCAACATCTGCACAAGAAAAATATATAACAGTTCCATCAGCACTTGGCTTGTTATCGGCAGACTGAACTAAAGAACCAGCTGAGCCTACTTTGTCGGGCGCGCCAAACATGTACATCTTGCTGTCGGGCATTTCAATTAATTGAAATTCTAAATTAAAAACTTTAGTATAAAAGTCTTTTGCCCTTTCGAGGTTTGTGGTGGCAATCTCGAACCATTGTACTGGATTGTTCATATTAGTATTCTTTAATTGATAAGGATTGTCATTATATTATTGATTAAATATTTCTGCTATTTGTTTTTTTCTAATTAGAAGATAAAGTCTATCTATTATGCTTGACGAGTCTTTAAAATCGGTTACAAATTAGGAAAATATTCAGTTTTTATCACTACCATTTTTGAGCCTTATGAAGAAAATTGAAAATTTTATCATGATTATAAAAAGCAGAATTCACCACGGGTGAAAGTTGATGTTATCAGTTTTTTAAAGTAATTATTTACTAACCTTATTCTCTCTCTTTTCTTGACGGTGTTTGACTTGTTTACTATAAAATTCTCCTACTTCAACTTTCACCTCTGAGATTTCAGGAGATTTATCTGAACTATAAATTGAACATTCTATATATTTTGTATTAGTTGCATTTATCCAAACTTCAGTGCATGTTTGGAATTCGTCATTGTAGCAAATATTTATTGGCTTACTTGACATTTCCACTTCATATTCTATAACACTATTAGGAACCATTGTTATGAGTACACTGTCATTTATAGAAACAGTCATTGGTATTTCATATTGTTTTTTGCCACGTCTATAGAAAACTAAAGTTACTTTTTTATGGGTATCTCTTTCATTTATATCACTAACTATTGGTAAATTATCCTTAGATAATTTGCATTTACTTAGGATACTTTTCCCTTCAATTTCATCTACAATTTGAAGTTTAGTTCTGGCAACAACAACTCCCAGTTTGACTAGCTGCTTTATATAATATGTTTTTCCCGCTTCAAGAGTCAATTCCAATTCAAAGTCATTCTCTGATCTGGATAAAAACTTATGTTTTCCAGGATCAAGAATTGTATAAATAAATCTTTTAGCTTTAATCGACCCTATATATTTGTAGTCGCATTCAACGGTCATTTTTATTGCGAAACCTGATGAAGACGGCCTCATAATATAAACTAAGGATTTGCCTAAAGGAACATCAATATTCCTTGCCTCGGCGTCCATTTCCGAAGCAGCTTTTTGGGCCTTAATAGGTTGTACAGATGATATCCATAAAATCAAAAAAATAGTTTTATAGTAATTCCTAAAAATGTTTTCATTGTATCGTGTTAGAATAAATATTATCATTTATCTCTCAATTGTGACATGCGTTGAAAGTAACAAATAATCCATTGAAATTATAAACAACACTTCGTTTAATTATAAATGATGAATTATAAATTAAACACTTGATTATCTGTTGTTTATAATATTTTTCGCAAATCGTGTAAATTACTCCCTGCCCTTGTTGGCCCCAAGACCAGCAAAGGAATATTAAAATGTTCTACATAAATCCACCCTTTTGCAAAACTATCAACCCCTCCTTGCAAATTTCAGTTTAGGTTATAATCTCCACTTTTACGAAGGTTAAAGTTTGATTCGCTTTAAGTTAAATGATTTAACGTAGGCAAATTTATCCCTCCATGCAATTTTAACCCAAACATCATCCTGGCCGATGATATCAACTCTATGGCCATTGGATACAACTTCCACCACATTTGCTCCCGGCGATGGCCCATCCATAAGATAAACCATAGATGATACAATGACTGCCTTTGAATGTTCTCTGCCATAATTATTTATAAAAAGCAATACCAGCAGAAGCATGATGTAAACAGTTCCGGGAAAACTCGATTTGCTCATACCATTTCGTTTTTGATAATAAATGACTCCAAAAAATATAAGCATCAATAAAATTACAAGAGCATTGAATTGCAATTGATATTGATGATATATATTCAGGAAGAATTCTGCATCGTCATAATTATATCCGACAAGTTTATTTTCCTTAGCCAGATCTTCCATCTTTTTTAGCACTTTTCTATTGTAAGTTTTTAAATAATATAAATTCAAATAGTAAAGTGCGCTGGTAAAGTCTCCTAATCCTTGTTTTATAAAGGCCATTTTCAATAACATGGCCGGCGAAGTTTTTTTATCACTTTTTAATATTTCATCATACAATTCGAATGATTGTGTATATTTTTTTTGATCGAAAAGAGAATCAGAAAGAAAAAGTTTTTCATTTGGAGATTCGCAGTAAGCTGTAATAGAGCAGCTTACAAAAAATAAAATAAAAAATATTAAGAATTTCGTTATCCCGTTTTGGCTTTTTATCATAACATCATACATTTGCATTCCAATTACGGAAAGGGCTTCCAAAAAATCAAGCATTTTTCGCGATTCCGTAGCTCAGTTGGTAGAGCATCTCCCTTTTAAGGAGAGGGTCCTGGGTTCGAGCCCCAGCGGGATCACAGCTAAGGTCTTCATTAATTTGAAGGCCTTTTTTTGTTGATTTTTTCCTGATTCCTGAATAATTTAATCCAAAAAAAGACTTAGGTTATCAATATTATTGTATCTCTCACATTATTTTCCTTGTTAGTTCTGGCTTGTCCTGATTAGGATACTAAAGAAAAAAGAAAGAGTCAAAACGATAAGTTATTTCGTAATAATCCCTAAATCATACTAATTTTACCAGCAAAAAATGGACTATTGAATACCTTTGAATTTCTGACCGACCAATTGCCTTATGGGTATGCCTTCAATTTTGATAATTATTTATTCAATAAGATTAAGCATATCAACACCCAGGACACAAAAGATCGAGCAGACTATTTTATAGTTAATAATATTAAGAAACGCATCGAAGGGAAGATACATTTTTTGCTAAATGAAAATACTGCCTACAGCCCATACAAATCTCTTTTTGGTTCTTTTGAATTTAGTCGGAGTTTCCACCCAAATTTGCTCCTGGATTTTTGGCAATATATTGAAAATGACCTGATATCTCGTCATATCAACAAGGTGAAAATAACCAATTTTGCAGAGTGCTATGCAGACAAAAAAACCAAAATAATTGCCAACACGATGGATGTATCAGGATTTTCCATTGTGCTAAAAGCTGTCAATCATCATATTGTTGTTGGAGAAAATCCGTTGGAAAGCCTGATGCATCCCATGGAAAAGCGAAGACTTAAAAAGTGTAGCGACAATGGATTTAGTTTTGCAGAAGAACCTATTTCAAGTGCCGCTGAAATATTTAATTATCTCCAGACATGCAGAAATGAGCGAGGACTGGAAGTGTCTATAACAAAAGATAAACTGCTGGAATATCTACAGCTTTTCCCTCAAAATTATCCAATGTTTTCTGTAAGGCGCAATGGTGAGTTGGCCGCCGCAGTTATTGCCATTAAGGTTCATAGACAAATATTGTATTATTTTTTGCCGGCGAGTTTAAGGAAATTTAAGCAATTTAGCCCATCCGTATTATTGCTTGTTGGTCTCTACAATTATTGTCAGAAACATCAAATGGAAATGCTGGATTTGGGGATATCTACTGAAAAAGATGGTAAAGATCAAAATTCGCTCATTGATTTTAAAGAACGGATGGGAGGTATCAAAAGCTATAAGTATTTTTTTGAAAAGGAATTATAATTGCAGAACGTCCTGATATAAAGCCATAATTTTATTACAAATGACTTGCGATGAAAAACGATCGGCACATTGCTGCCTGATATGCTCAGCGTCAAATCGTGCATAATTTTGTATCATATCTTCCATGGATTTTATGAGCATTTTTTCATTTTCCGTTTCTATAAGATATCCATTCGATTCGTTGATAAATTCCTCAGGCCCGCCACTTATTGTGCCGATAACTGGCTTGCCACATGCCATTGCTTCGGCAAAGACAACCCCCATAGACTCATGGCGACTGGGCAAAACAAAAGCATCGCAATTTTGAAATTCTAACAATGCCTCATTCCTGTTGAGTTCACCCAGCCATTCTATTTTATCTTCAATTTCCAGCTCCCCCGCAAGGTTTTTATAAATATCCAACGATTCGCCATCACCACCAATTCTGAGGATGGCTTTCGACTTCATTTTTGAAAAAGCAACTAGCAAAATATCAATCCCTTTTTGTGGAACCATTCTTCCCAAACTAAAAAATGTAAACGCCTTATTGTTATTTTTAGAAATAACTGATTCGAACATGTTATCTTTCACAAGGTTAGGAATTATTGTTGTTCTGGGAATATCCTGTTTTTTCATTTGTTTTTCCAGTGAGCTAGAAACAGCGATATTTTGAGAAGATCCATTATATGCGGCATACAATCGAGGGGCAAGTGATCCGCTGGATTTTAGATAATATTTGTGCGGAAAGGGACTCATATGCTCTGTGATGACATAAGGAATGCTATGGGTTTTTGAAAGGTTTTTGGCAATATATCCTGCCGGATACCCGACATGGGCATGAATGATATCAACCTTTCCAAATTCACTTTGAAATTTATCAATATGCGATAAATTTGCTTTTATAATTTGCTGCATATTTCCGTGCCACAACTTTGAGCTCCAAGTGTAGGCAGGTGTAAAGTATTCCGTTAAGTTTTCTGTAAGATTATTTTCGTAGGGCTGTGGCTTTTTCCCAATAAGCAATTTTGATAAACTTTTGAGAGGACAACCTGCCCACAGCAAAAGGCGTTCATCATTTTGCCCCCAGGTACTTATGCCTATTTTATTTTCCGGGTAGTGTTTGACTAATGCGTGTGCCTGCTCCCTAAAAAAAATTCCCGGCAAAGAATTTGTCGATAAGGGGTACCAGGATGGAATAATGAAGATGTTCATTTTTTGATTTCTGAATGTGGCATTAGGTCCGTATCATAAAGTTCTACTCCAAACTTTTCCACAATATTTAATATTCTTTTTATCTGATTACCACTTAAAATCGTTTTCCATTTTTTTATTTGCATCTCTTCGCGTATTGGTTGATGCTTGGAAATTGATGATGCGCTGGGCTTGTCCTTATACCTGAAGGCTGTTTCATTAAATTGAATATTCAAAAACCTCTGAAGTACCTCAGTCTGACTGACAAAATCAGACAGTAGTGTTTCATAAAATAAGGTTAACCAACTACCGTTTTTTTTCGAAATATCATATATGTATTTTGTTTTCAGAGCCCAAATAGCTGCCAAATATTCTTTCCTGGTATTAATTTCCCCCCAAACCTTTCTGTATTTTTATAAATCTCATTATATCTAATTTCAGGTAAATTTCCCGAAGGATTATTTGGAATTTTTGTCATTCCATAATATTTTAATTGTGAAGCTACTACCGCACAAAGATGCCTATGAAGCACAATTGATTTAATATTAAAATTGTATTGAAGCCAAGGCAAAAGAAGATGACCGTAGCAGAATTTAATTATGAAAGTTTCACCTTTGCCAAGATTTTTCAATTTATTTCTGTCATACAAACTGTAGTTACAAATAGTGCCTTTCAATACTGATTCCATAATAATCCTTGCTTCTTCCCACTTGGCATCGGAAGGAATCGGTTGATCGAAATAGAATCCGAGCCTTGAAAATTGTTTTATTTTACCTTCACTATCAGTGGGATTGTAATCTAAAGAACGGTAAAAACCCCTCCAAAGCGGCTCATCTATTAATATGGTTTCCTGAGCATTTAGTAATATTTCGCCAAGCCAATTTGATCCTCCTCTTGGATGGCAAACAAGGGCGATTGAATTTTGAGTACTAATTATCCTACCCTGGTTATTCTTCACAAAAGGTTTTATGTATATCTGTTCCAGGTAATATGAATGAATCCTTCTAATATAATCTGATATATTCAAATCGTTTTTTCTTTATTGTCAACGTAAATTTCTTGAATGTCAATCCCACCAATTTCTGCTGCAACCTGGCTGAATGTGCTTTTGTATGATCCTATAATTTCTTTGGTTTTCGATAAACAGAATAAATCAATGACAGCATCTTTAATGCCACTAGATGAATTTCTATCACTTATTCTATCTTGCGTAATTATTCTATTTCCAAACCTTTTTTGAATCGTTTTTATAATCTTATCTGAATCGGATGAGAGAAAAAATGAGGCATTAAAATTTTCAACCTTATTTTCCATCGCTTTTATAAACCCCTCTGTTGTGCTGTATTTTATTGCATGATAATGATCAGTTCGTCTAATGTGCACACCAATTGTGTATTTGTTAAATGCATTCACAATGTTATTAATCTGTTTTGAAATATTATCAATAGGGTGTAATTTGAATATTTCTTGCGTTTTTGGCACAAGTCTACCCCAAAAAGAAACATAAAGACTTTCAACGTTCATATTCAAAAAATAATCCTCATTCAAATTTATCATTTGATCCATTTCATCAGCATATTTTACCGATTCGTATCTTGTTTCTTTTCCTAAGGATTTGTTTAAAAAGGGGCACCGAAAAGTTGAAGGATGAAACGAATTGTACAACTCAAAATATGATCGTATAGAAAATTTACTAAATCCTTTGGTTTCAATAAATTGAAGTCGATCAGGAAAATGAAAAAGCTCCTTGAATGAACAATTGATATTGAGGTTTTTTTCCCAAATAATTATAGCCTCATCAGGTTTAAGCAACTTTACAAGTTTTATAACTGAATCTATTACCAATAATCTGGTGCATAGCCCTCCTATCGGTTTTACTACAAGTTTTTTCATCCATGGGAAATTGAGATTTAAAGTAAGCACAATATTTTTTAGTTTCTAAGATCAAAACTATATTTAACAATTTATATACTTTCTATAATCATGAAAAAGCAACTTCTATTAGTTTTAGTAATAATTTACTCCATCACAAATTCTAAAGCGCAAGAAGTAGAATTGGGAGTCAAGGCAGGAATGAATGCTTCTACATTGGGAAAATCTGATTTGGGTCTTGTGCCAAGAATTGGGTATCACATTGGGGGAACAGCAGAATTTATTACTACACCATTTTTCAGCATCCAGACAGAACTGACTTACTCCCTGCAAGGAGCAGTGCAGGATCGATCAAGACAAGTATATTTGAATTACCACTATCTCAATATTCCGCTTTTGCTCAAAGCCTACTTTCATGAAAACGCCAGTTTTGAATTTGGCGCTCAATACGGTTTGTTACTAAAAGCTGTGCAAAAAAACGAATTCAATAATCAGAATCCGTCAGAAGATGTAAAAAACAGTGACTTTGCTATAATATTTGGATTGGCATACAAACTAAATGAACAATTTAATTTTGGATTGCGATTTAACCTGGGTATTTCTAATACTGCCAACCGCGATATTGTTTATGAATTGCGACATACCAACAGAGTATTGCAAATATCCTTTGGATATATTTTTGGTAAGAAATAGTTTTCGCTTTTGGTTCTTGAAACTTTACAGCAATCTACCAGGTTTTTCTATCCATAAATCAGGAAAACGGTAGGCACTTTATGCAAATCCGGCTTTGATATTTTCCAATCTGCAATGGTTTTTGTTTTGATAAATTCCGCTGTACCGGTGATATCTTTGGCCACACAAAGCTTGAGGAAGGGCTGACAATTTTTTAAAATATCATCCATAAGATGATCATTTCTGTATGGAGTTTCCATAAATATCTGCGTCTGCTTTTTATTTAAAGCATCCTTCTCCAAAGACTTAATGGCCTTTACTCTTCTCGGCTTGTCAATAGGCAAATATCCATGAAATACAAACGATTGTCCATTGAGTCCCGAAGCCATCAGTGCCATAAATATGGCTGACGGACCAACAAGCGGCACCACTTTTATATTGTGTTTATGTGCAAAACTAACTGCCAAATTTCCAGGATCGGCTATTCCCGGACATCCGGCTTCCGACATCACCCCCATATCTTTTCCGGTAAACAATGGCGCACATAGTCTCTGAATCTGATTTGGAGAAGTTTTTTTGTCAAGCGTATCAAAGTGCAAGTCTTCAATTACTTTACCCAACTTCATGCTACTGATAAACCTCCTTGAGGTTCTTATATTTTCCACCAAAAAATAGTCAAGCGTTTTTAGTACACTTTTCAATTCTTGGGTAGCCATTTTGTCCAATGTATTCTCTGAAAGCGGAGTTGGAAGTAAAAACAGCTTACCTTTTTTTGATCTATTCATCTAAAAATTTATTTACGACTTTTAAGAATGATTCTGGTTGCTCGGCATGTACCCAATGTCCTGCCATAGCAATGGATTCCACTCTTGAGTTTGGAAATTTTTTGGTTATTTCCTCAATGTTATTATCAGTAATATAATTGGAATTGAGCCCTCTTATAAATAGCGATTCAGTAGCTATTTGATTTACAGGTATGGTGGCCTCACCAATATTTTGTAGACGATTATTGATGGCTTCAAGGTTAATTTTCCACTTAAATCCGATATCTGAATCTCTTTCTAAATTTTTTAATAAAAACTGCCTTATTCCAACTTCATCTACAAAATTGGACAACTTATCATCTGCCTCTTTTCTATTGGCAATTCGCTTGAGATTAATACTCATCAATCCATCAAGTATTTTTTGATGGTGGACTGGGTAGAGTTTCGGCGCGATATCAATAACTATCAACTTTTTTAAAAACCCAGGATATCTATCAGAAATTGTCATAGCAACTTTTCCTCCCATAGAATGACCCATTAAAATGATTTGATCAAACCCAAGGTTTGTGGCAAGGTCCTTAATATCTTCTGACATGGCATCGTAATTCCAAATGCTACTGTGCGGAGATCGACCATGATTTCTTAAATCAACCAAAACAACTGTGTGTTTGGAGGACAGTATCTTTCCGATAGTCATCCAGTTGTCGGATGATCCAAAAAGACCATGTAAAATAAAAAGAGGGTCTCCTTCACCCAAGGTTCTATAAAAAAGATTCAAAATAAATTCGATTAGATATTAAAAGATGATAGAAGATATTTTATAAAATAAAGAAGAATGATACTAAAAATCATACCCAAGTGTAAGCAAATATTTAGGGTTTTTTCTCACGAAGTCTTCAATCGGATAGGCTAAATCAAACTTTACATAATACCCAAGCAATACTGTCCGCACACCAAATCCATAACTCGATAACCAAGGATTTTTATAATTTTGAATACGTGCTTTAAATGGGGAACCTGTTGGGTCTAATATTTCTGTATTCACGCTATTTTCTGTTGCAAATGGTGAGGGCCCGGTCCAGGCGGATCCAATATCATAAAAACTTATCAATTGGAAATTTCTGAAGAAATTGGAACCGATGGATCCGCGATAAAGATACTTGATAATTGGCAACCTCAACTCTGCGTTAAATAGTAATACATTGTCGCCATTGAAAGTGTTGTAGTCAAACCCGCGGAGGCTAGTCACATATTCTACAAACAATATATTAGAATTATCCACCCCTACAGAATGACTCAGTGGGTCACCAACGCCAGTATTATTTGTTTTATTAAATAACCAGTTGTCCATACCACCTAAAAGATATTTTTGAGGGTTGGCTCCCCAGTACCTCCCATAAAACAGGCGGGTGGCAAAGACAATTTCTCTATGAATTTTTTGGTAATGCCTCAAGTCTAAATATACATTTGAAAAGGATTTTTTGCTGTCACCAATTCCTTCATTATGTCTCAATCCTGCTTTGCCCCTAGTTCCCTGAATCAAATTCTGCCCTCCGACAGTTGTATTGTCATAGATAAATTCAAACTTAATTCCTGCATAATTGACATTTGAGGTGACTGGCCCACTGGTAGGAAACAATACTGATGTTGCATCCAAGTCCCAAAATCGGGTAGTCTCAAAAAATGGGACAACAGACAATCTGCTGGTTACGCTTAGCGGAAGTGACGCCCCTACTTCAAATTTGTTTAGCGTATATTTTTGTTGTGATGAAGAGCTTTCCGTTGGCCTGTATAATGATTTTCGATCGTATCTGACATGGAAGTCAACTGTATTTTTTAAGTATCTGTATTCTCCATAAAAACTACCACTCTTGAGATCTGTCGTAGCCAATATACCACCATAAAATTTATGGTTTTCCAATTGATCATTGAGCTGTGCTTCCAGTTTTAGACCAAATCCGATCAATGGATCAACAACAAATGACGTTACGATATTATCTGCACTAAATTTTGTAATATAAGGAAATGGTCCTGCAACGTCACTTTCTTTTCTCAATCTTCTATATGAACTTAAAAATGACCCTGTTTTTTTTCCACTTTTTACCACATCAGTATCAAATACATAACCATCGGTATTAAGCAGGTCTTCACTTTTATCGTCGGATTTATCTTCTTTTGTTATATTATTTAGATGTGGTGCTGAAAATGTATAATTTTTTGTATCAACAAGTTGATCACCTATACCTTGAAATGATTCTTCTCTATATTGATCCAGAAATGATGGGGTTGAATTTTTTTCAGTTGGTTGGTTTGGAGCAATTTGAGAGACAGGATTTTTTTTGTCCGGTAAAGCTCCTGTAGCTACTTTTTCTAGAGCTCGTTTTTTTCTTGATGCTTTCAATCGTTTAGCAACAAATTTGGCGTTTAGATATTGCTTTCGTTTGGTTTGGGCAGTAAAGATATTCTGGTTCAAATTGTAGTTATGCTTTAGATAAAGATTATCTTTTCCTTTATCTGTCATCACAAAGGAGAACAAACTCATGTCATAACTGATATCATAGTCTTTTATCCCTGTACCAAAGTTTGAAACTTGGTGATATAAGTTTTTGCTCAGGTTATATTTATAAAGGTTATAAATGCCTTGCTGATCACTGACAAAGTAATAATCATTTGCATTTACAGCCATCGGCTTTATGCTACTGCTTAAAGTATTGGTGATTCTGCGGACGGTTTTTTTTGTAGAATCTATATTATAAATAAAGATGTTATAGGTATTGCTTATGTTTTCTATTTTCCTTCCTTTCACATCTAGAGTATCTGTTATTCTATTGGAACTAAAAATAATTGAGCTGGTACCCGGTATAAATCTGGGGTTGATATCATCATAAAAATCACTAGTAATTCGTTTAATTGAATTTCTTCTTAGACTTACCAAATAAAGGTCATTGTCACCGTTTCTGTCTGCACTCAGTACGGCAAGGTTTCCGTTCCTTACAATATCAAAATCTTTGATTTGATTGATTCTTGTAAGCTCTTTTTTCACTTTATTTTTAGACGAAACTTCGTAGAGCCAAAGATAATTTCTTCCATATTTTGTGCTTATTATTCCCAAGGTATTCTCATCCTTCCAACTCAATAATGGAATGTTTTTGTCAGGCTCCTGATTCAATACTTTATAACCACCCTTCAACGCTATTTTTTCTTTTTTCTTCCCAACCCGGCTGATAATCACTTTATATTTTCCCTTATTATTTACAGTGTATGCGTAGAAATTTCCTTTCGGACTTATTTTTACGTCTTTTATTATAGCGCCCTTTTTATTGGTATTTACCTTCCAACCTTTATCAGGCAATACATAATTTTGATCGATAAAAGAAGTCTGCCCCAAGTAGTAATTTCTCCACTCAGCTAAAAAACTTTTGTATGGTATGCCTATCGTTCCGGATATGCTTCTTTCTTCATTGCGAATAATTCGAGTTAGATTTAAGATATTAGAAATATAGCTTGCACCATATCTCTCGGCAATGAAATTCCAAATTGATTGCCCTATCAGCTCTGATTCATAACCAGTAAACTTGGCAAGTTTCTGCGTATTTTTATTGCGCATCAAATCTCTGATAAAATCGTCCATTTCTACATCCCAGCCGTAAGCAGTATATCGCGCAGCACCATTCATATACCAAGATGGTAGCATAAGCAAATAACTATTTTGAAACATATCTGATAGGCTACCACCAAACATCATATCGTTAATAAGCATCGACGACAGCTTGTAGATAAGTATTTTCTTGAACTCTTCTGCATTTCCAGGGTATGCTATTTCTACCAATGGCGATACAAAATCTGTTTGTCCGGCAACATCAAAGCTATTGTCATTGACGCCGATATTACTTTGGAGTAAATCTGTTGGAGAATTATAGAGAAATATTTCCGTTTTGCTGTAGGAGACTGTACCAAGGATGTCGGTTACCCTGTCAAATTCCTTTTCCAGATAGTTCGTGGCAATTTTAGCTATTTCATTTCCGCCATCATAAAAATATATGTCGAAATTTTCAGTACTATAATATCTCCATTTGAAATTTTTATACTGAACTCTGTTTTTTCCAAATTTCTCCATGGCCTCCTGCGCAAAAACACAGTTAATTGGCAAAACAAAAGTCAAAAAAAATAAAAATGATATGGTCTTAAAGATTCTCAAATTATAAGCACTTTTTTAACTATTCAGTGTAGAGTTGTTTTGTGTGAAATATAACGAATAATACTTTTTAATATCAACTTCTTCATCAAGAATGTTGCCTTCTTCAAGACATTTCACCAATTGATTACCAAAATATGGAGCAATGGAAACCCCCTTGGTCCCTAAGCCATTAAAAGTAATCAATCTTTTATGGATAGGATGAATTCCAACCAATGGTTTTCTGGTTTTGGTTCCGGGTCTAATGCCTACTTCGTGTTTCACAATTTCATACTTCACTTTTAATAACGCCTCAAGTTTTTTAGTTATTTCATTCTTTCCCGATTCAGTTGGCTTTTCCGTCAATTCCGATCGATTGTATGTCGAGCCGGCCATGAATAATCCATTTCCCTGGGGTATTATAAAACCAGATCTGTTGTAAATGGTTTTAAAATTTTGCTGCAATTTTAAATGCAAAATTTCTCCTTTTACCGGAGCAAGTGGCAGCCATTCAAAATATTTAGACTTTTGCATTTGATATCCCGAGCAAAATATAATTTTATTGGCCTTAATTTCATTATACCTTATTTCACTATCCATTATCTCAAGGCGTTCTTCATCAAAGCGTTCTTCAATGTAAATAGTATTCGCAGCAAGATATTGATAAAAAGCACCGATAAAAGAACGAACATTTAGCACATAGCCATTGATTTCTACCCCACCATATGGATCATAGATATGGCTCGAATGCGTGTTTTTACTACATATCTTATTGATAAATTTTTTATAATCAGGTTGCGAACTTCTACCATCCCAATCATTCAATTCTTCAATAGAAAGAAATGGGCGGTAAATTGTTCTTTTGGTAAAAAATAATGTGTTGGTTGTTTGCTCAGCCTCTTTATAAAACTGTTCTAAAAAAGGTGTTATTTGTTCTGTTTTCCATGATTTTACCATCTTAGGTCCTGTAAACGGATTTACCAAACCTACAGCAACTGTTGAAGATGTATTTACTTTTCGGTCATCAATAATTGCTATGGACTTTCCTCGCTTCAGTAATTGGTATGCGATAATACTTCCGGCCAAACCCTGGCCAATTATAAGGTAATCGTATTTCATGAAAGCGAATTAACGAAAAAGCTTGCTATTATATTTTTTTAACCCAAATTTGTAATTTAAAAATAGATAAATGGTTATAAAACAGTTTGTATTTAATGCATTATCTGAAAATACCTATGTGGTATATGACGACACAAAAGAATGTATAATTATCGACCCCGGGTGCTACGAGCCGGACGAAAAAGAATTACTCAAGAAATTTATAAGCGATAATGAACTCGTTGTAAAAATGTTAATCAATACGCACTGTCACATAGATCACGTATTGGGAAATTATTTTATAAAAAATGAATATGGAGTTGAGTTGACTATTCACAAACTTGACCTCGAGACTTTAAAGGCAAATGAAGTAGTTGCACCCATGTACGGATTTCATAGATTTGAAAAAGCAGAGGCCGATAAATTTATTGAAGAAGGTGAAAAAATATATTTTGGCAATTCCTCTTTTGACATAATATTTGTCCCGGGTCATGCCAGAGGACATATCGCCCTTGTAAATGAAGATGAAAAAATATGCATCAGTGGCGATGTACTTTTTCAGCAAAGCATAGGACGAACTGATCTTCCCGGTGGAGATTTTGACACCTTGATGGATAGTATAAAGAATAAACTTTTTAAATTGTCAGATGATTTTACTGTTTATTCAGGCCATGGGCCAAATACAAATATTGGCTACGAAAAACAGAACAATCCTTTTTGTGGTTTAACGGCAAACTAAATTAATAATTGAAAGATGAATATCAGAACGATAGCCAATATTGACCCAAAAGAAGATTTACTGGATATTGAAGCAGAGCTTGCTGCAAGCAGAAGTATGGAGGAAAACCTAATGGCTTATTGTGAAAATATCATTGCACACTATGCTATGGCAGGAATTGATGTGCTCAGTTATCCGATCAAAAGAGAAATATATTTTATTGAAGATGAAAAACAGTAATCAAAAATTATAACTAGGGGAAAGGATTATCAACATAGGCTCGCAAAAAAATCAATCTTATTCAGTTGAGAAAAACAAAGTGACAAAACATATTCCAAATTTTCTGACATTGTGCAATCTGGCTTGCGGCTGCTATGGAATTGTGGCTGCCTTCAAAGGTGATTTACAAACCGCCGCTATTATGATCTGGGCCGGAGCCCTTTTTGATTTTTTTGATGGATTTGCTGCGCGGATTTTAAAGAAATTTTCTTCCATTGGCAAAGATCTGGACTCATTGGCCGACCTCATTACATTTTGCTTTTTGCCGGCTTCTATCCTTTACTTATTAATTGAGAAACAAACAGATAATTTTGGTCTTCCTTATATTGGATATTTATTGGTAATTTTTGGTGCCTTACGATTGGCAAAATTCAACAATGATACCCGGCAAACAGATATATTTTATGGTCTTCCCGTTCCGGCAAGTGGTATTTTTGTAAGTGCCTTTCCATTCATATCGCTTATGGGAAATTCAGCAATTATTGATATCTCGAATGATTATCAAATATTGATAGGGGTATTGATACTATTGTCTGCTTTGATGGTATCAAACATTAAATTAATGTCTCTTAAATTTCAGGATTTTTCCTTTCAGGCAAATTGGCAACGGTATTTGTTGATACTAATTTCAATCATTTTAATCCTCTTTATTAAAATAGTAGCAATTCCTTTTATTATAATAACATATGTTGTGATGTCTATCATACTAAATATTAGAAAATAATCGTTATTTTTGCATCCAGACAAAGCCTTCCTTTTGAAAACCAATTTCAAAAACTAACTTTTTATTGAGCAGTTAAGCTATCTTTATTAAACCAATTTGGTTTGAGATTATTGACTTTCATATTAAAAACAGTCTTTTTTTGTACGGCGTTTATTTTACTTTTATCGGAAATGATGATGGCTGGTGCTACTATTGTTAAAATTCCGATTTCCTGGAATAGCTCCAGTATTCAGTCATTCTCGGTTGAAGGAGCGATTTATCCAATAGAAACCAAGGGATTGCCGTTGATTTCAATCCTACTGGAAGAATCAAATTTCTCTGATTTTGAAGTGAAAAACATTCAAAAATCAGAGCTTTCAGAAACATTGTCAAAATCTATCAAACAAAAATTTCCTTTCGATTATAAATCAATCTCTCTCAAAGTGCTAAAGGAAAGAGGTAATCAGGTCAACTACCTGGAAATTTTCCCGCTTCAATATGATTCCATATCCGATAAATTTTATAAAGTTGATTACTTGGAAGTAGAATTAAAGACCTCCTCTAAAAACATTGTTGGTTCAAATTTACGAACAGCTCAAAGCAGTGGGAATTCGGTATTGTCATCCGGCGATTGGTACAAAATACCAATTACAAAAACCGGTGTATACAAAATTGATTACGATTATTTACAAAGAGCAGGAATAAATGTAGCGGCCATTAATCCTAAAAAGATACGGATTCATGGAAATGGAGGAGGAATGCTCCCGCAGATTGTTGGCGATGATCGGCCTGATGATATTATTGAAAATGCAATTGTGGTTGTTGGAGAGGCGGATGGAAATTTTGGTAAAGAGGATTATATATTGTTTTATGGAGAAGGTGCTGATTTTCATAAATTAACCACAACCGGTGATCTGGAATACTATAAAAATTTTTATTCTGATACCTCTTTTTATTTTTTGACAATTTCCGATCAAGAGGGTTTGAGGATTACCGAAAAGGAAGATCTCGGTGATCAACATGACAAGATCAATAGCTTTGATGATTTTATAATTTATGAAAAAGATGAATACAATATCATAAACTCCGGCAGAGAATGGTACGGAGAGTTATTTGATTTTACACTTACCTATGATTTTAAATTTGATTTTAGCGATCTAATCCCAGATACAGATATTGTTGTAAAATCATCTGTCATGGGACAAACATTTCAAGAAGCCTCACTTGACTTATCCATCAATGGCCAAGCCTTGGGGCAGCAAACAATAAATACAATTGTTGATGGTTCGTATTTGTCCAAGGGATCGAACAAAATCGAAATCTTTAGTCTCAATACCTCTTCCATACCTCCATCAGAAAAATTTACTATACGATTGTCTTTTAATCCAGTAGGATCAAAAAAATCGAAAATGTTCTTGAACTATCTGACAATTATTGGCAGAAGAAAATTGAAGCTTTATGAAGACCAAACCCTTTTCCGGTCCTTGTCGAGCACTCAAAATGCCATTTCTACTTTTGAGATCGAAGGAGGAAATACCACTTCGCAGGTGTGGGAAGTTACTGATCCTCTAAAACCCTACAAGCAAAAAAATTCTATCAATGGAAGTAATATTACTTTTGGCGCTTTTAGTTCGGAGTTAAGAGAGTTTGTAGTTTTTAACGATAATGGCTTGTTAATTCCAGAACCATCAATAAAAATCCAGAACCAGAATTTGCATGCCTCTCCAAATGTTGATTTTCTAATTGTCACATATCCGGGATTTAAAAGTGAAGCAGAGCGACTAGCAGATTTCAGAAGAAATCATAATGGTTTCAAGGTATTGGTGGTAACTCCAAACGAAATTTACAATGAGTTCTCCTCGGGGAAACAGGACGTCACAGCTATTCGCGATTTTATAAAATATTTATATGAATTGGGAACAAACGGGAGCAGGCTTCAAAATGTATTGCTGTTTGGAAAGGGGTCTTTTGACTACAAAGATCGCATTGACAACAACACTAATTTTGTACCGATATACACTTCCAGGAATTCTTTGCATCCGATAGCCAGCTATTCTTCCGACGACTATTATGGTTTTCTCGACGATAATGAAGGTGAGTGGAGAGAATCTTATGCCGGTGATCTGTTAATGGATATTGGCGTAGGAAGACTTCCGGTAAAGTCAATTACAGAGGCTAAAGTATTGGTAGATAAGTTGATAAATTACGATACAAATAGTGAAGCTTTTGGCAACTGGCGAAATGACATCGTTTTTATTGCTGATGATGGAGATGGTAATTTGCACTTGCGCGATGCAAACAGATTGGCGACATTGGTTGATACCTCTTACACACAATTTAATACAAACAAAATATATGTTGATGCATTTGAGCAAGTGAAAACTTCCATCGGTGAGTCTGCTCCTGATGTAAATGCCGAAATTGAGCGTTTGATAAACAAAGGTGCATTGATATTTAATTTTACCGGACATGGATCTACCACCAGGTGGACTTCTGAAACGATATTAAATATTTCTTCGGCAAGTGAATTTAAAAATAAAAACAGACTCCCATTGTTTGTGACAGCAACTTGTGAATTTGGCAGACATGACAACCCCAAGGCCATTTCAGGTGGAGAGTATTTGATGCTAAATCCGAATGGGGGTGCTATCGGTTTATTAACTACAGGACGACCGGTTTTTTCCAGTACCAATTTTATCTTAAATCGTGCCTTTCATAATAATGTTTTTCTAAAAGAAGAAGGGAGATTTCTTTCAATCGGTGAGGTATTCAGAAGAACAAAAAATCAGTCTTTGAGCGGAAGTGTAAACCGCAACTTTTCTTTATTGGCCGACCCGTCTATGACACTATCCTACGCCAAAGATGAAATCTTATTGATTGCAGATAGTGAATCATACCACGCCGGTGACACACTAAAGGCATTTGGACAAGTGAAATTGAAAGGGCGGGTGATGAATCGGCAGGGACAGTTAAACACTAATTTTAATGGGAAATTGATAGCTACGGTATTTGACCAGCCTACTGAGATTGAAACTTATGGAAACGAAAATCCAATAATGAAGTTTTTGGCACTTGACAACATACTATTCAAAGGAGAAGTAACGGTTGCTGAAGGTGAGTTTGATATTGAATTTATAGTACCAAAGAATATCACTTATGATTTTGAAAAAGGTAAAATAAGCATGTATGCACTGCACGAATCGCAACATTTAGATGCCGGTGGTTCAAATATCGAATTTGTCGTAGGGGGAGAAAGTGAAGATTTTGAAGCAGACAATACTGCTCCGCAAATAGAATTATTTATCAATGATACCAGTTTTGTAAATGGAGGAGTTACACGCCCGGATGTACTTTTTGTTGGTAAAATCAGCGATGAGAGTGGTATTAGTATCTCAAACTCTGATTTGGGGCAAGAATTAATTGCCATATTGGATGATGGAGAAGAGATAACTATAAATGATTACTATGTTAGTGCCATGGACACTTACAAAAAAGGATGGGTTAAATATCCATATCAGGATTTGCCTGTTGGAATTCACAAAATACGGCTGAAAGCATGGGATATTCATAATAATTTTAATGAAGCAGAGATTGAGTTTTTGGTGGTAGAAGATGAAAATATTGCCATAGAAAGTCTTATGAATTTTCCTAACCCGTTTAGTGATTACACACAGTTTAGTTTTGAACATAATAGGGCCGGAGATGATTTGGAAATAATGATTGATGTTTTTTCCATGCAAGGAAAGTTGGTAAAACAATTTGCTTATATAAAGGAAAATAGTGAATCTCGCATATCAGATTTGGTTTGGGATGAAAAAGAAAAAAATGGTGGACCTTTGCTAAGTGGGGTATACGTTTTCAGACTTTCACTTCGTTCTTTGAACGATGGAAGCAAAAAACAAGCAAATCAAAAATTGATAATAATAAAATAATTATATTTAGTACGAATTATCTTTTGAATAATGAAAATTAAAATAGTTTTATTTATAAGTGCATATTTGATATTGACATCTTCAATAATTGCTCAGGTAAATGTCGCAGGACAGGATACATCGAGAAGGGTAATTACAACTGCAGTTCCTTTTTTATTAATTGCCACCGATGCCAGAGCAGGAGCTATGGGTGATGTAGGAGTGGCAACTAGCCCGGATGCAAATTCAACACACTGGAATATAGCCAAGTTGGCATACATCGAAAATGACATAGGGTTTAGCCTTTCATATACACCATGGTTGGGAAAAATCATCAATGATATGAGTCTGACTTACCTTACAGGTTACTACAAAATTAACAAGGAACAAGCCGTAGCATTTTCAATGAACTATTTCAATTTGGGAGACATTCAATTTACCGACTGGGAAGGCAACGATCTTCAAAATTTTAACCCCAGAGAATTTTCATTTTCAGGCTCATATTCTCGATTACTTTCAGAAAATATGAGCCTCGGCGTAACGCTTAAATATATCAGATCTAACCTGACGGGTAATGTATTTTCAGGTACCGATGATGGACAAACCGGGGTCAGTATTGCAGCAGACATAGGCTGGTATTGGAACAAAGATATTGGGCAGAACTCAAATCTTGCTCTTGGAGCAACAATTACAGACATCGGGAATAAAATTACTTATTCCAACGATTCGCAAAGAGAATTTATTCCGACAACATTTAGACTTGGAGGTGCGTACACCATGAATCTTGATCCATATAATTCCTTAACATTTGCGCTGGATTTAAGTAAACTTATGGTTCCGACTCCACCGGTATATGTTGTAGATGATAATGGAAGTGTGATTATTGACCAGAATGGAGATGCAGAAATAGCTCGTGGTAAAGACCCCAATCGCGCCTTATTAAGTGGGATGTTTGGTTCATTTACTGATGCTCCGGATGGTGCTTCTGAAGAATTGAAGGAAATAATGATTGGAGGAGGAGTAGAATATTGGTACAAAGATCTATTTGCATTGAGAGCAGGGTATTTTTGGGAAAATTTTGAGAAAGGAAACCGAAAATATTTCACGGCAGGTCTTGGGTTTAGGTATAATGTATTCGGAATAGATTTCGCCTACCTGGTTCCTCAAAAAAGAGAGAATCCATTGGCTGAAACACTAAGATTTACTTTGCTTTTTGATTTCAATAATATAAAAGGTCAGAAATCTATAAAGAATGAAGACACCAATTAATGCTTGATAGAACTATTGCTCCTTCAGTTGTTGAGCCAAAAAAATTCGTTTTACCAGCACCTTCAAGTGTCCAATTAAAAAATGGTTCTCAATTTTACTTTTTAAATATTGGTGATCAGCCGGTCGTAAAATTAGAATTCATATTTAGATCAGGAAGTTGGTTTGAGTCAGCTCCCGGAATAGCATATTTTACATCTAAAATGCTAAGCGAAGGTACGGAGTCATTTCTTTCTAAAGACATTGCAGAAAAGCTTGATCAGTATGGGGCATTTGTCGATATCAGCCCCGGGTTTGATTACATCAATTTTAGTGTTCACATTCCTACGCTTCATTTTCACAAAATAGAATCAATTATCCATGAGATACTTTTCAGCCCAATTTTCCCGGAACAGGAATTGGAGTTGATGAAAAAAATTCAGATTCAGCAGTTGAGTGTCAATGAGAAAAAAAACAATTTTGTGGCCTCGAGATTATTCAGATCAAAATTGTATCAAGGGTCACCATATGGAACTGTGTTGACGAAAAAAACTATATCGGATATTAATACAGATTCCTTAAAGAACCATTTTAATCATTGGGTAAAAGGCAAGTACGATCTCTTCATTACCGGAAATTTTGATCACAACTTTCAGGAGGCAATCGTGAAATCTTTTGGTGAAAAATTACACCTTGCTAATCAATTTAAAAGCAAAAGTTTCGCACTTGTTCAACATTTTGAAGAATACGATGAAAGAGAGGAAAGTTTTCAGTCCGCTATTTTCATGGGAAAAAGATGTATCAATAGAGATCACAAAGATTTTATTCCATTACTATTGTTAAATGAGGTATTTGGTGGATATTTTGGCTCCCGACTCATGCAGAATATACGAGAAGATAAAGGGCTTACTTATGGCATTCAGTCTCATCTTGTCACCTTAAAAAATGACGCATACTTTGTTATAAATTCTGAAGTAAAAAAGGAAAACAAAGAATTGGCTGTAGCGGAAATCCATATTGAAATAGAGAAACTAAAAAACGAATTGATAGATAAAAATGAGCTGGCGCAAGTAAAGAGCTACATGAAAGGATCAATAATCAACACCCTTACTACTCCATTTGCAATTACAGAAAAATGGAAGAATATTTATTTAAATAATCTTGAAAACACACATTACAATGATTTGTTTGATAAAATTGATCAAACGACCAGTGAAGAACTCATGCAACTCGCCAACGAATTACTGTTTAACAAGCCCCTATCGAGTGTTATTGTTGGTTAAATAACAAAAAGATGTTATAACCCCAATATCTCCTTGAACTTGAAAAATATCTCGTTATTTTCCATAATCCCACTAAATAATTCTGCCTGAGGACCAAACGAAAAAACAGGAACCATTACCGCTGTGTGGCTGCCGGTTGTAAATTTTCCCTCAACAACTCCGGTAGCAATATCACCTCCATTAATTGTGAATCCACCGGTTTCATGATCGGCAGTAATTACCACTAAAGTTTCGCCATCTTTGGCTGCAAACTTCAAAACCTCGCCGATGGTTCTGTCAAAATCAAGCATTTCGGAAACGATATATGGCACATTATTGTCATGAGCACCCCAATCTATTTGTGAGCCCTCTATCATTAAGAAAAAGCCTTTTTTATTTTTCTTTAATAGATTCATAGCAAATTTGGCTGAGGGTGTTAGCATATCGCCTCTGCCTAGCAAATATGGTGGTAACTGATCATCAGCTACCAAAGCAGCAACTTTTTCTCCTTTGGCATATTTTAGAGAGTCCATGGATTTAACAACATCGTATCCTTTTTTCTCAAGTTCAATAAGTAGATTTTTTTCATCTTTCCTTTGATTAAAGTATTTTCTACCTCCACCAATAAATATGTCAATTTCTGTATTCAAAAATTCCAATGCAATTTCTTCGTGCATGTTTCTGCTTGGCTGGTGAGCTATAAATGATGCAGGCGTAGCATGGGTAACATCACAACTTGCCACCAATCCGGTGCCCATGCCTCTTTCTTCCGCCATTTCAAGAATAGTCTTCTTAGGGACATCATTTCTATCTACACCTATGGCTCCAGTGTGCGTTTTCTCTCCTATGGAAAAAGCTGTCGCTCCTGCCGCAGAATCAGTAATCAATTTGTCCGACGAGTTGGTTTTATTAAACCCCGAGAATGGCATAGTCTTTATATACGATTCGCCCTTATTCGCAATCAGACCAGCATATACATGGGATGTTCCCATGCCATCACCAATTAGAAAAATGATGTTTTTAACCTTTTTTTTATTTGATTTCTTTTTAGTGTAATTTTTTACTTTGTAGAATTCTTTATTCTCAAATCTTGTCTTATCGATTTCTTCTATTTTGGTATAGTCAAATTTTTGTGCCCAACAAAAAGTAGGAATAGCAAAAAATAGAATTAGGATTTTTTTCATAGTGAATTAATTATTTTGATCAAAAATAAAAAAATGCATCCAAGGACAATGAGTACGTCTTTAGTACGCATTTTGTAACAAAAATTTAATATGTTAATGATGGATAATATTGAACTATGAGGTGAGCAAAGAAGCAGAACCTTGATCGAGATATAACCATGTCGCATTATGCTGTTGCAATATTGACGCAGGAATATTTGGCGCTACTTCACCTTCCAGCGAACCTACTACAGCTTCTGCTTTTCGCTCGTCTGGCACACTACAAATAATCGCTTTAGATTTCATAATCTGCTTTACCGACATGCTGATTGCTTGCTCCGGAACATCTTCCAATGTTGGAAACCAACCTTCTCCCATCTGTTGAAGTCTGCATTTCTTATCTAAATTAACCACCAAATATGCTTCTTCTGTGTCAAAATCAGCCGGTGGATCATTAAAAGCAAGATGAGCATTTTCACCTATACCGACAAATGCAACATCAATAGGATGCTGCGAGATTATGTCTTCAAGACGTTGACATTCTTCTTGAGGGTTTAATTCTCCATTTACATAATGAAATTTTTTGGGAGAAACGATATCAACAAATCGCTCTTTTAAATATTTGCGAAATGAGGCCGGGTGACTTTCAGATACACCAATATATTCATCTAAATGAAAAGCCGTGATTTTTGACCAGTCAACATCTTGCTTTACTAACTCGGTGAGCATCTCGAACTGTGATGCTCCTGTGGCAACAATAATATTTGCCTTACCATTGGTATTTATAGCTTCATTTATAAGTTTAGCACCGGTTATCGCTGCTTGCTTTCCGAGTTCAATTTTTGTTTTTGATATTATAATATCCATGTCATTAATTGTTCTAAATATAATTTTTTTAATTATTTCTTCTAAAAAAAATCGGCTACTGCAAAATAGCTGGTCACCAAACTAAACACAATAACCAAGATTA
The DNA here is from genome assembly GCA_964507705.1 of uncultured Roseivirgaceae bacterium. Taxonomy (GTDB): domain Bacteria; phylum Bacteroidota; class Bacteroidia; order Cytophagales; family Cyclobacteriaceae; genus JAAUQL01. The sequence goes on from CAZDRA010000015.1 coordinate 61,964, forward strand.
ATCCAATATTCATTTTTTTTCCTGCCACATGTTCTTTCATAAGATCCTTTTTATTTAAAAGAAAAAATATTGGGATGGCCACTGCTGGTAAAATCAATGCCTGAAATGCCTGAGAAAAAATCATTAATAGTGGAGGTCTGGCATCTAAAAACTGCATTCCAAATCCAAACAATATCCCAATAAACCCAAGTGTACGGAACATAGGTGAGCGAATATCTCTCTTTTTCCCAGTATAATCTGCAATGAGCCATGGGGCTATTAAGATGATTGGAAAGATGGAAGAAATACCTGCCCCCACAATTCCCAGGATAAGAATAAATGCAGCAATCTTTCCTCCGATTGGCTCAAAAAGACTTATCATCTCCACGGTATCATTTAGCTTCAAGCCCATCACATGCAAAGTTCCGGCAGAAACTGCCATGATAATCAGACTCAGAAAAAGCATCATGGATGCTGATACTGCTGAGTCTCTTTTTTCTAATTTCAGATTTTTAATCGTCCAACCTTTTTCAGCAACTACAGTACTTCTCATTATAAATACAGCAGCAGAACAAGTAGTACCTGCAATTGCTGCAATAAGCCGAAGTGATCCTGAACTATCAGGAATGCTTGGCACAAGCCCGCTGGCGATGGAGGAAAAGCTTGGCTTAACCATGAAAAAAACTACGACAAAAGAAACCCCCATCAGGATAACCAGTACAATGAGGAACTTTTCAAATACTTGATATTTACCATTCCAAAGTAGTATATAAAGTCCCACAACTAAAACAAATGTGATGGACATGGTGCTAAATCCGGTACCTCCAAAAAGTATTTTTGATCCTTCGTGAATCAGGTCTGAGACAATTCCAAAAATACCCATCAAGGCAAGTATCTCACCAATGATTAGGGCGATTAATATATAGATGGCCAATACATTTCCATATTTTAAATTTGTTTTAATTGTTAATAATGCTGTCTTGCCTGTTACAAGTGTGGTCTGACCATAAGCAACCATTAACACATAAGTAAATATGCAGGATAGCACCAATGCCCATGTCAATGTCATACCATACTCAGCTCCCACTTTTGCCATGGTAGTGACACTTCCGGTGCCAATATTGAATCCGATCAGAAATAACCCCGGGCCAATAGCAGACATCCCGATAAGGATTCTTTTAAATAACTTCTTATCTTTCATATTTTACTCTTTTGAATAAACCACATTACCCGCTACGATCGTTTTTTGAATGACCATATCACCATCCTCAATCGTAAACAGTATAATATCTGCTCGTTTTCCAATTTTTATTTCACCAAGATCATCCAGGCCCATCAAATCAGCAGGGTTTGTACTGGCCATTTGAATGGCTTCTTTGAGACCGCAATTTGTGAATCTCATGATATTACCAACGCATCTGCTGATAGGTTGAGCTGCTCCAGCCAGTACGTCCTCAGCAGGAAATTTCACAACATCTTTAGTTAACAACAAGGTGTCACCGTCATCAATATATTCGCCGAGAGGAAGCCCTGCTAGAGACACAGCATCAGATACAAGAATAGTTTTATCTTTTCCTTTTGCTTTATAAAATGTCCTCACTTCTTCTTTAGTAAGATGAGCCCCATCGACAATGATGGAAATAGAAAGCCCATCATTGGATAGTTGAGGCCAGATGGGATTGTGGTGTCTATTGATCATATTGGCACAGCCATTCCCCAAATGGGTTGACAAGGAAGCACCCAAATCAACTGCATTATCAATATTTTCCGGTGTACCGTTATGATGTCCCAGGGAAACAACCACGCCACTTTCAACCAGTTTTTCTACAAAAGAAATACCTCCTTCAACTTCTGGCGCTACAGTTATAAGGTTTATGCTATTATTGGCTGCTTTTTGAAGTTCTTGAAACTCTTCCCAATCCGGATCTCTAATATATTTTTCACTATGAGCTCCACGAAAACCTTTTACAGGGGAAATATATGGTCCCTCAAGATGAAATCCTGAAATTGACATCCCGATTTTTTCATCATCCAATGCCATTGTCAATAGCGAAAAACTTTTTAATAGTCGTTCGTGATCACGTGTTGTCACAGTAGGCAGATAACTGGTCACACCCTCTTTCCATAACGCCTCAGTAGCCTCATGCATGAGCTCTAAAGTCAAATTCTGATCTCCAAAACTCACTCCCATATACCCATTGATCTGAATATCAATTAATCCAGGCGCAAGATAGACTTTTGGAGTTTTTGATTCTGAGACAATAGGTTTGATATTGGCAATTTTCCCATCTACAATTTCAACAGAAACTGGTTTTTCGTCTAAATAAAAAATGCCTTCAATGGTATTCATATCTTTTTTTTTGGTACAGGAATACAATAAAAATAGAATTAGGAAAATATTAAAAAAAGTCTTGTTTTTCATATCATATAAATTTAGTTATAGCAAATAATAAATACCTAAACTACCTCTCGTCCCGATGAAATCGCATAAAATATTATTTGGCCATGCTGAACTTGCAATTATTGGCAGCCAGGCTTGTTTAAGGTTCTGTTGAATCGTTATTCAGA
>CAZDRA010000016.1:0-61275 GCA_964507705.1 uncultured Roseivirgaceae bacterium
CCACCTTTATATCTCAATGTTTTTAAAGGAATTGCCATTTCGGCTGTCCAGTAACCATCAAATGTCTTTGCCTCCGAATACCATTTATTATCCCAGGAAAGGCTGAAGCCGGACTGCGCTCTGGTTGAACCTGTGATACCAGAAATCAAGCCTTCCCTTTGAACGCCAAAAGGATTTATTCCAAAGATCATCCCGTTGGTTTTATCAGCAAACGGATCAAAAATGACAGAAATGACGTCATTGTGGTTACCCCTGAAATCCCGCCTCAAAGATGTCGTAACCCAGGGACCTGCTACCGGATCTATAATTTTAAAACCCACATAAATAAATTGATCATCAAAGGTGATTTTTGCTTCGGAGATTGTGTTTGATGTCATGGTATCCATAGGAAAATATTGCCAAAAATCGGTAGCCATTTCTGCAGACTCCCAGTCATTTTCATTCAATATTCCATCAATCTCAATTTTGCCGACAGCTTTTTTTACTTTTAGTTTTGGAGGATTATAGGTATTATCCTGACAATGAGCATTTGATATTATCAGGCAGCTTAACAATAATAAAACATAAGATGAAATCCATTTTTCCACTCTATTAAATTAGTAAAAAGTTATATATTACTCATACTACGCAAGTGATTTTTGGAAGTTACTTCTAAAGAGACTGCATATTTTCGCTGAATTTAATTATCTCTGCATCCTTCGGCAAGATCTGCGGGAAGCAATCTTAAAGTATCGTATGAAAGAATACCAGATACTGAGTCGTTGAAATGTTGGCGTGAAAAGTAGTTCGTTTATCAAATAACCAATTAAGATTTAGTCAATTCTAACCTACTTAATGCATGTCAAGTGGGCTTATGTGAAATGGATAAATTGAGGCTAAATTAGTTTCGTATTGCGAACCACTATTTCGAAAGCTTCGTAATCTGCTTCAATTTTATCTTGCGAAACTCAACTTCCGATCCTTCTGCCTGTATTGCTATCTGGCCTTTATTGGTGGTGCAATCATATCCATAGTTAACCAAATCACCATTTACCCATACTTTTATTTCTCTATCCAGGCATTCCACTTTCATTGTATTCCATTTTCCCACTTCTTTCTCAGAACCATCAGTAAGATTAAGCACTCTTCTTTTTTTGCCTTCGGTAATTCCCCATTCTTCTTTTGGCCCTCGCCGCTCTTCCATATCAGGGACAGTGATATCTTCTACAATACACCAAAAATCTCCTGCATTTTCGTGCATCATTTGCACTTCCAAAGATTTTGGAAACATTTTGTAAAGCGCCCTGGGAGTAGAAGCATGAACGAGTACACCGCAATTTCCGGGTTTTCCAGCAAAACGATACTCAACAGTCAATTGGTAATTTTTATATTCGGCATCGGTGATCAAATGTCCATTGGGTGTGCCAAGACTCACCAACATACCATCACGAATGATAAAAGGATTTATCGCATCGGTGTTATCATCCATATCTGGCACATCTACATGCCATCCATCAAGATTTTTACCATTAAACAAATTTACTGTTTGGGCTTTTGAAACATTGTAATTAAATAAAATTGAAACCAAAATCCCTACGATTACTATTGACCTTTTCATATTTTGTGATTTATAATGTTAATTATTTTATAATTGTTTGCGCATAAACTTCAATCCAATCGAGCCTTGAGCAAGCTCTTGAACCGCCTCCTCTCATCAAATCTGTGCAGCCAATTTCTGCTACTTTGCTCAAATCAATCTGGTCTTTTGCAATAGGTTTTATTGGCTGAATTTTTTCAATATCCAACAGCCACCAATTAATATCTGAAATATTAAACTCACTAATTCTCCAGTCGTTTGAGGGGCCATCGAACCGGTCGCTGATAAGCCACCTACCATCTGCCAGCTTTAATATTATCCTCAAGTTATGAAAACCTGATTGCTTGGTTCTCCATTTGATTTTTGCAAAAGAAGAAAGATCAGCATATGCATCTTTATGTTTCATTGTCATTGCCCAGGAATCTATACAAAGTCCAGACCACATATAAAATGGATCGTCAACGGGTTTGTCATGATTGCTTTTCTTTAAACTATCCTGGCCTTGGCCATACAAAGAAAGTTCTAAAACCTCATTGGCGATATGATTTTGATTAATAGGAATTTCTGCAGGAGTTTCTTTAAAGTCTTCTCTAAAAAATAAGTCGGGCCTGTAATCCTGACCATACGAAACAAAAGATAAATACAGCAATAAAAATAAAATGAAAACTCTCATGAATTCGATTTAGAAAAATTTTGAATAGACACCAAATGTAATGACAATATAGTAGAATTAACTTGAATAATAAAAATGACGATAGTTAAAAAAAGGATATATATTTGGTGATTAATTATTTATATATATTATGAATCCGAGGTTATTTTACATGAAATTACCATTCATACTTCTTGTATATATATTAGCTATTTCGCAAAGCTGTACTTCCATTATTCCGGAAGACGTGAGTATCGCATATGAAAATCTTCCAAAGGAAGTTGATTTTAATATGCAAGTAAAGCCCATTATTTCTGATCGATGCTATGCCTGTCATGGCCCTGATAAAGATTCCAGAAAGGCAGACCTTCGTTTTGATACAAAAGAAGGATTGTTTGCCAAAACAGAAAATGGCAATATTATAATAAAGCCCGGCAACATCAATAAAAGTGAGTTTGTAAAACGGATATTAAGTGACGACCCGGAGTACATGATGCCTCCCCCAAAAAGTAAACTATTGCTGTCACCCAAAGAAAAAGCGGAGATAGTTAAATGGGTAGAGCAAGGAGCAGAATGGAAAGAACATTGGTCTTATTTACCACCCGAAAGTATCGAACCTCCTTTGATTGAAAAACCATGGAAAATATCCAATGAAATTGACAATTTTATTTATGAAAAATTGAATCAGGAAGGCCTGGCTCCTTCCCCAACTGCCGAAAAAGAAGTTTTATTACGAAGAGTCACCATGGACCTGACAGGACTTCCGCCTACTATTTCAGAAATTGAGAGTTTTATAAATGATACTTCTCCAAATGCTTATGAAAAGGTTGTTAACAAATTGCTGGGTTCTATTGAGCATGCCGAGCGATTGACTCTGGAATGGCTCGATCTTGCGAGATATTCCGATTCGCATGGATTTCATGCCGATGGACTCAGAATGATGTGGCCATGGCGCAATTGGGTAATCAAGGCTTTTCATAAAAACATATCTTATGATGATTTTGTGACACAACAATTGGCTGGTGATTTAATACCCAATGCTTCTAAAGACCAAATTCTGGCCACGGCTTTTAATCGCAATCACCCAATGACCGCTGAGGGAGGGGCAATTGATGAAGAGTTTAGAATAGAATATATTTCAAACAGGACCAATACTTTTGGCACAGCTTTCCTTGGGCTGACTGTAGAATGCGCAAAATGTCACGATCATAAATTTGATCCTATTTCGCAAAAGGAATATTATCAGTTAAGCGCATTTTTTGGTAATGTAAATGAGCTGGGTATGACCGGTGATGATGGCAACTATGGCCCTTTACTTTTGCTTTCGAATGACAATACTGATGCAATTATTAACAATTTAGATAGGGATATTACTGTTCTTGAAAATGAGGAATCTATTGAAGATGAACATGCCAACTCCATTATTGATTATCTTAATAATAAAGATTTTGAAAAAATTAAGCCGATCGCACATCATGGTTTCGAGCGGATTATAAAAACAGATTCTTCTAAATATTTGGACCATCGACCATGGACAAAAACAAATGGTGATGTAAAATTGGTGAAGGGTATATTCAAAAATGCAGCCTACTTTGACAGTGAGTACAACAACGTAATAATGCATAAGTTTGGCAGCTTTGAAATGACAGATCCATTTTCCTTTTCAGTATGGATAAATCCTGATGAGAAGTCTGACAAGACCCAGGTTATTATGGGAAATGCCGGAGGGAAAAATACCATGTGGCGCGGTTGGGATTCCTATCTTGATTTGAATAATAATATGTGTGTACGATTGATCAGTGCCTTACCAAATAACTTTATTTATGTTAAGACACCTGATGTAGTTCCTATTGGAGAATGGACAAATATCATTGTGACCTATGATGGGTCTGCCAAAGCATCCGGCTTGCATATCTATATCAATGGAAAACAATCAAATGAAAAAATAGTGCATGACCATCTGTACAAAAGCATCGTACCATGGGGTATGGACAGAAAGCCAGTAGATCGACCACTAAGACTTGGCAAAAGTTATAGATCATCCACCGGGGATAATGGTGTTTATAAAGGACATATTGATGAGTTAACTTTTTTTGATGTTGAGATTTTGGCTCAGCAAATACCATCTGTTTTTGAAAGATCCGGCAAAGGAAATCTTGATTTCATTTATAATCCAATAAGTAAAAAAAAGGTATCTGAATCGTTGCTGGAGTTGAGAAAAGAAAAACTTTTATCAATAGACACGATTCCTGAAATCATGGTAATGGAGGAAACCCCAACACCCAGAAAAACCTTTATTCTCAGCAGAGGTGAATATGATAAGCCTATTGAAGAGGTGAATATGGGAACGCTTGAAAAAGTCCTGAGTTTCTCAGAGGACTTCCCAGAAAATAGACTGGGATTGAGTTATTGGCTTTTTGATGAACGAAACCCGCTTACTGCCAGAGTTGCAGTTAATCGTTATTGGCAGATGATTTTTGGTAGGGGAATTGTCAGAACAGCCAATGATTTTGGAAGCCAGGGCGCATTGCCATCTCATCCTGATTTGTTGGATTGGCTTGCTGTTTATTTTATGGATTCCGGCTGGGATTTGCAGGCTTTATTAAAACTGATGGTGATGAGTAATACTTACCAGCAATCATCAATAGTTAATAAATCTTTGGCCGAAGTCGATCCCGATAATATATTATTGGCAAGAGGGCCGAGCCATCGGTGGCAAGCAGAAATAATCCGTGACAATGCCCTGGCAGCAAGTGGTCTCCTTTATAAAAAAGTGGGAGGTAAAAGCGCAAAACCTTATCAACCGGAAGGTTTGTGGATAGAATTAGGAAATTTCTCTCATTTTTTGCTGAGGTTTAATCAAGACCATGACAACAACCAATACCGGCGTAGCATGTACACTTTTATCAGAAGATCTTCCCCGCCACCTTTCATGACTTTGTTTGACGCCCCAACCAGGGAGATTTGTACAATCACCAGAGAAATGACGAATACCCCATTGCAAGCCCTGGTATTGCTCAATGATCCTCAATTTGTTGAAGCTTCCAGAGCGCTGGCTTATAGATTGAAGACTGAAGGAGGGGCATCCTTGCAAGATCAGATAAGTACCGGATTTCAGTTGGTACTGAGTCGCAAGCCTCGTATTGAAGAAATAGACCTAATGAAGAGCCTTTATAATAAGGAACTTGAAGAGTTTAGAAAAGACCAAAAGGGAACGGAAGAATTTCTGAAGGTGGGAGATTTTGAATTATCTCACGAATTGAATAATCCGGAAATGGCAGCGCTAACAGTCTTGGCGAACACCATTTATAATATGGATGAAATGTATACTAAAAGATAGTCTTATGTGTCATAGTCAAAATACTAACTATACCCGCAGAGATTTTTTGACCAAAGCATCACTTGGTCTTGGAGGTTTGGCATTGAGTTCTCTTATTGATCCATCAATCTTAAATGCTAACCCATTAACCAACTCAAGTGGTGGAATACTTGGTCGACCGCATTTTACTCCTAAAGCAAAAAGAATCATTTATTTATTTCAGAGCGGGGCACCTTCACAACTCGATTTATTTGATTATAAACCTTTGCTGAACAAATTGAATGGCCAGGAGCTTCCTGAGAGTATTAGGCAAGGTCAGCGACTTACCGGAATGACCGCCGGTCAGTCTTCTTTCCCTTTGGCAGGGACTATTTTCGATTTTGAGCAACGAGGAAATAACGGAGCTTGGGTAAGTGACCTTATGCCTTATACTGCCAAAATTACAGACGAATTGTGTTTTGTGAAATCAATGTACACAGAGGCCATCAACCACGATCCGGCAGTCACATTTATGCAAACGGGTTCGCAATTTCCCGGCAGACCGGCAATGGGTTCATGGGTAAGCTATGGCCTGGGTTCTGACAATAAAAACTTGCCTAATTTTGTTGTTCTTGTTACAAAAGACAAACGAGGCCAACCGCTATATTCTAGATTGTGGGGAAATGGTTTTTTACCTTCAGAACACCAAGGCGTACAATTTAGGGCTGGTAAGAATCCGGTACTTTATTTAAATAATCCACCGGGTGTTTCCGAATCCAACAGAAGAACTCAACTGGATTATTTGGGCAAATTACAGGAACTTCAATTCGACAAATTGGAAGACCCTGAAATAAATGCCAGAATGTCGCAGTACGAAATGGCTTTTAGAATGCAAACTTCTGTTCCGGAAATTATGGATACTTCCGGAGAACCGGAGCATATTTATAAATCGTATGGCCCCGATAGTAAAATTCCCGGGACTTACGCAGCCAATTGCCTTTTGGCGAGAAAGCTCATCGAAAAAGATGTGAAATTTATTCAACTCTATCACCAGGGTTGGGATCAACACGGCAATTTGCCCAAGGCCATTGCCAAGCAGTGTAAAGAAACCGACCAACCCACTGCTGCGCTCATCATGGATTTAAAGCAAAGAGGGTTGCTGGAAGACACGCTGGTAATTTGGGGTGGTGAGTTTGGCAGAACAAATTACTCGCAAGGTGAGCTGACCACAACCAATTTTGGTAGAGATCATCATCCCAAATGCTTCACATTGTTCATGGCAGGCGCTGGTGTAAAGAAGGGGATGATCTATGGATCGACAGATGATTTTGGATATAACATTGTTGAAAACCCAGTACATGTTCATGATTTTCAGGCGACAATTATGCATTTGCTTGGTGTAGATCATGAACGGCTCACTTTCAAATATCAGGGCAGAAATTTCCGGCTAACGGATGTACATGGTCATGTAGTAAATGATTTATTAACTTAAAATTGAATTGATGGAAATTGATTTATTTATCGGAAGATTCCACCCTTTGGTTGTTCATTTGCCTATTGGTTTTTTGCTTTTGGCCATTATTATGGAATTGATTTCTATAAAATACCCAGAGAAATTCTTGCTCTCTCAAGCTGTTAAATTGACCCTCATAGCTGGAATTCTGGGATCAATCGTCACAATAGTTACCGGGCTGTTACTGTCCAATGAAGGCAATTACGATATTGACACCTTAAATACCCACAAATGGATGGGGATATCAATATTAATTTTATCTATCATTTTATTGTCGATCAAGCATTTTGCTTCAGATTACTCATCAAAGATTTCTATGATTTTGTCAGTATTATTTTTTATACTGATTTCTGCAACTGGGCATTTAGGAGGGGTTCTCACACATGGTGAAGATTATTTATTTCAATATGCACCAACTTTTGTTAGGCAAATTGCTGGAATGGAAAAAAATGAAAAGCAAGATTTCAGTTCTATACATCCTGATTCTATAAATATTTATACACATATATTACAGCCTGTATTGGAGGCGAAATGCGTAGAATGCCATAATCCCAGCAAAAAAGAAGGAGATCTCATTTTAACGTCTTTCAGTAATTTGATGATTGGTGGAGAGGATGGCAAGATTATAAATACACAAGATCCTTATAGTAGTTCATTGTTAACGAGGGTAACATTGCCATTGGGCCATAAAAAGTTTATGCCGCCAAAGGGGTCGCCACTATCATTTGGCGAAATAAAAATTCTGGAATGTTGGATGAGCTCAGGAGCAGATAGCACAACAAAGTTTTCGGACCTGAAATTGAATAATGAATTAATTTCTATTATTGAAAGGGATTATGATTTGGATTATAATGAAAAGCCATTTATTGAGAAAATGCTTGTTGAACCTGTTTCAAGTCAAACAATTGAAAAATTGGAACAGGGAGAATATTTAGTGATGAATTTAGGAGTTTCAACAAACATGCTCTCATTGAAATTTCAATCAAATAAGCTTACTACAGAAAATTTGAAATTGCTTGAGCTTGTCAAGGATCAGGTGACTTGGCTTGATCTCAGCAATTGTGATTTTTCGGACGATATGCTAACATCAATTAGTAAATTGATCAATGTCACCAGACTTGATCTTCATTCTAATCCTATATCTGATGCTGAAATTGCGGAAATTGCTGAATTGAAACATCTCGAATCATTAAATCTTTATAATACCAATATCTCGGATTCTGGGTTAATGACCATTGTAAAAATGGAAGGGCTCAAGAGGCTTTATGTATGGCAAACCAAAGTATCTGATCAAGGATTGGACCAAGCTCAATTGAAAAATCCGACCCTGGAAATAGATAATGGATTTAACTTGAATTAAAAATCCTACCGCCGAAGTATAAATTGGTTAACAGCCTGAAGTAAATTTAATGCGGTAAAATCGGGTTTGCATTCCTTGGGTTTCTGATTTGAAATCAAAATTGTCTTTAATCCCATCTTTTTACCACACTCCATATCTCTACATCTATCACCAACAAACCATGATGCTGAGGGATCAATATCAAATCTGGCTATGGATTTTTCTACCATCAATGTATTTGGCTTTCGCGAAAGTGAATTTGTCACCGAGGGGTGGTAAGGGCTATAATAAATGTGGTCTATTAAATTATGTGTTTCTTCCAGTAAGATATTATGGCAAGCATTCATTTGCTCTCTACTATATAAACCCTTTGAAATTCCAGCTTGATTGGTGATAACAATGGCTAAAAATCCAGAGGCTTTAATTTTTTCTATTGCCTCCACAACTCCTTCAATGATAATAAAATCCTCTGGTAAAAAAGTATAATCTCCTCTTTCTACATTTAATACTCCATCTCGATCAAGGAAAACACATTTATTTTGAGTCATAGATTACTAGTTTTTTGTTGCAAGGTTAATAAACGAAATAGAGAGTTGAAATCAAATAAAGCATATCTTTTTACACACATAAATCTTTCTTCGCAAGATGAAAATAAGATTCAATATTCCTATTTGATTTTTAATGGCTCAATAAAATCTTCTTTCATTGTGTATGGCAGTTGGTACACATTTTTCCCCTGTGAATCAGTAAAGTATAATTTTGACTTGGAAAAATTTAATGGATCCCCGTCTGCCCAAAAACAATAGAAAGGATCTTTTGCATTTTCCGGACGACGGACATAAGTGTGATTGTATTTGCTATTTTTTGTAACAGTTTTCTTTTTCTTCCATGATTTCCCGGAATCAATGCTCTCCCATAAAATAACTTCACCCCCAGTCTGGTATTTTTGTGGCCCATCATCAGTTGGTGCGATAACAACCCAATGATCATCTTCAATATTAAGGCTGCCCATATCATAATTATGATCAGATTGACCAATAATTGTTGTTTGCCATGCTGTCCCATTAAAGGAAGTCACTTTCCAATCTCTTGGGTCATTTTCTGGTCCCGGTTGATGACCACTACTTGTTATATACAAACAAACCGGATTGCCATGCTTATCAAAATTCAAATCTTTTAAATATAAATTCTTCCCCATAATTGCGTAATCAATAAGGCGAGCACCACAATTCACTTTTGCCATAGGTATATCTAGCTTTTCTCGATTAATGGTAGTCCAGGTTTTTCCAAAATCCATTGTTTGGGCATAGTATAAATCTGTACGTTTATCTACATTTCCATTGGGATGCCGATTAAAAAATGTACAAATCAGATTTTCATTTTTCCCGCTGACTTGGTAATGCCCGCTTTTCGTTGCTCCATCTTCGATTATTCCAGCCAACTTTTTATCATTTGTCCACAAAATGCCATTTTTACTCGATTCGAAATACAATTCTCTTACTCCAGTATATTTTGTAAAAAAATGAAAAAAACCATTATTCAAATCCCACAAAGGTTGAGGATAAGTCATTTCTTCTTCAGTGATTTTTAAGAACGAAGTAATATCATAAGGCAATTCACTTCTGTACTTAAATCCAGGTCGGCGACTCCCCCTTCCGCTGATAAAAACCCATATATAGCCATCGTTATCAATGGATATACTTGGATTATCATGAGGATCATCTACTCCTTTTTTATCATAGACCACAGTGGGTTTTGGTACTTTTCCGGTTTCATGGTCAAAATAGGAAATCATGCAAAGCAAGTGTTGCTCTTCTTCATCGGTAGTTCCTCCATAAACAAAAAATGTTTTCTTTGCCTGAGGAGAATAAATTGCCAGTGGTCGATGTTTGGCAGTGTATGTTCCTAACCCACCAGAATATTTATCGCCATATTTTGAATTTTGTCCAAGGGTATACCAAATGCCCTTATAGCCATTGATTTTTAGGTTGTTCAGATTTGATTGAGCATGGATATTTGGAGAGAGGACTATTATTAAAATGAATGTAGACCAAATACTTTTATAATTATTCATGTTAGTAATTTAGACATGGATTGATTTCAAATTTATTCCAGTGATATTTTGAATATTATTATTAACAACATATGGATTGTTTATTCAAATACAAGATTAAAACTGCCGTTGTTTTACATATTATTAATCAATTCTCTCAGAAGAAATTTACAATAATATCATTCCTTAATAAAGTACTAAAATATAGTTTTTCAGTAAAATTTATATTTTTGTGGAGGAAGAAAATGAGATTAAATTGATAGAGTTTTAAATTTTGATCAATTTAACTAAAAGCTAAAGACAAATTATAAATAAAAGTGAGCGATAGTTTAGTTATCATACCAACATATTGTGAAAAGGAAAACATCAAGTCCATTATTGTAGCGGTTTTTGCACTAAAGCAAGATTTTCACGTACTGGTAATTGACGACAATTCGCCAGATGGCACCGCCGATATTGTAAAGCAACTCATGCTCAATTTTCCAGATCAACTTTTTATACTAGAAAGAGCGGGCAAGCTTGGCTTGGGAACAGCGTATATCGAAGGATTCAAATATGCCTTAAAACGCCAGTACAAATATATTTTTGAAATGGATGCTGATTTTTCGCACAATCCCAAAGACCTCGAATTGTTGTACAATGCTTGCGCAAAAGATAGCTACGACCTCGCAATCGGTTCGCGATATGCAACAGGAGTTAATGTGGTAAATTGGCCAATGGGAAGAGTTTTGTTGTCGTATTTTGCAAGCCTCTATGTCCAGATTGTCACAGGGATGGACATTAAAGACGCCACAGCAGGATTTGTATGTTATCGTAGAAAAGTACTGGAAACCATCAATCTTGATAAAGTGAAATTTGTGGGGTATGCTTTTCAGATTGAAATGAAATTTACAACATGGAAGTTTGGGTTTAAAATCAAAGAAGTACCCATCATTTTCACTAACCGTGTTTTGGGAGAATCTAAAATGTCGACAGGGATTTTGAGCGAAGCAATTTTTGGAATTATCAGAATGAAAATAAGAAGTTATTTCAAGTCTTATAAAAAGGTTAAATAGAGCTTGTCCATAAACTCTACTAATCAAACTTAATAGATTTCATCGGAGAAATTCTCGAAATGATCATGGTTGGGACTAATAACACAAGGCTGACCATTGTAAAAATCAGAAAATTCAAAATCAAGATAGTTACCAAATTCCATTCAATGGGTACAAATTCCATATAATAATTTTTTGGATCCAGGGTCAGCAACTGAAATTTGCTTTGCAACATGCCAAAGGAAATGCCAATGATATTTCCCAATATCAATCCCTTGATAATTAGTCCCATGCCATTAAAAACAAATATCTTTCGGATGGTTTTATTCGTTGCTCCCAGTGCCTTAAATACACCAATCATTTGTGTTCTTTCCATGATCAAGATAAGTAGGATGGAGATCATATTGAAGCAGGCAACAAAAAGTGTAAGGCTTAAAAAGATGACGACGTTTCTGTTTAGTAACATTAACCAATCAAATATTTCGGCAAACTTGTCACTTACTTTTTCTATATAAAGTTCGTATCCAACTTCATCTTCAAGCTTTTCCTGATAATAATCTACATTGTCAAAATCGGTAAGAAATATCTCAAAACCACCAACAAGACTGTCAGGCCAATTGCTTATGCGCTGCACAAGTCGTATATCTCCCAATATGATCTTCTCATCAAAATCTTCCATTCCGGTTTCATAAATCCCGCTGATGGTAAGTTTTCTGACTCTGACAGGATCTACAAAATAGATCAATGTTCCATCTCCAATAGATAGATTGAGTTTGTTTGCAATGGTTTGGCTGATGATGATTTCTTTTGAATATGTTTTACCGTCAAAATTTGGAAACCGGCCTTTCTTAATATTTTGTTCAAATCTTGATAAATCAAAAGAATTGGAAACACCTTTTAATACGATCCCTTCTACCTCTTCATTGACCTTCAGCATTCCGGCTTTATTGGCAAATTCCTGTATATGATCAATGTAATCAAATTTAGAATAATCATTGAAGAGACTGAGGTTTTTTGAAATCGGATCTTCTTCGTAGGAGCGGCTAAGCGTAAACTTCGTAACTTGCAAGTGCCCACTAAAACTGATAATCTTCTCCTGGATTTTTAATTGAAACCCTTTCAATATCAAAAAAGAAATAATCATAATCGCCAAACCCATGCCAATACTTGCAATGGCAATTTTATGAATTGTTCCAGAGAATGAGTTAGACTCTTTGCCGCCGATTCTTTTTGATATGAAATAAGATAGGTTCAAGAATATATTTAATTTTAAACTTTAGATTCTTTTTCACCGCAAAATAACAAATCTGATATGATTAGATTCTATTTATTCCTTTCAATTTTATCATTTTCTTTAATAACAGGATGCAAAGCAGATTCTGACGGAGAAGATTTGATAATCGGAGCAGTTAAAACAGACCAATATTTACCATCCTTAAAAGATAAATCTGTTGGGCTTTTGATCAATCATACATCCATGGTGGGTGATGTTCATCTTGTTGATTTCCTTATAAGTAATGGGATCTCAATAGAAAAGATATTTGCTCCAGAGCATGGCTTTAGAGGAAAAGCCGATGCAGGCGAAAAGATTGATGATAATATTGATGCCAAAACGGGCATCAGTATAGTTTCGATTTATGGTAAAAACAGAAAGCCAACACCAGAAATGATGGATGGATTGGATGTTGTAGTATTCGACATCCAAGACGTGGGAACGAGGTTCTATACCTATATCAGCTCCATGCACTACATGATGGAAGCTTGCGCAGAAAATAATATTATGATGATGGTTCTTGATCGGCCCAACCCGAATGGACATTATATTGATGGGCCTATTTTGAACCCTGAATTCAAATCCTTTGTGGGAATGCACCCTATTCCTATAGTTCATGGACTTACCGTTGGGGAATTGGCCAATATGATCAATGGAGAAAGTTGGTTAAAGGATGGTTTGGAATGCGACCTTAAGATTGTTCCTATGGAGAATTATAACCATTCTGATACTTATAGATTGCCCATAAAGCCATCTCCAAATTTACCGAATGATCATTCGATCTATCTTTATCCTTCTTTATGTTTTTTCGAGGGTACAAATATAAGCATTGGCCGAGGGACTGAATTTCCTTTTCAGGTAATAGGTTACCCTAATAAAAAATACGGTAATTTTTCATTTACTCCAAAATCAATTGATGGTATGGCAAAGCATCCAAAGTTGGAGGGTGAGACATGTTATGGGGTTGATTTGAGAAATGCAGAGAGACCTGATCGTTTAGATTTGAGCTATTTAATTTCTTTTTATAATTTATGGGAAGAGGAAGAATCATTTTTTATAAAATACTTTAACACCCTGGCTGGAACAGATAAATTAAGAAAACAAATTGAAAGTGGCATGTCTGCCGAGGCAATCAGAGCTACATGGCAGAAAGGTCTTGATACTTATAAAAAACTCAGATCGAAATATTTGTTGTATGAAGATTAGAATTGATTGACAATGAACAACAAGCTGATAATCTACCAAACCGAAGACGGAAAAATTAAAATAGAAACACATTTTGAGAATGAGACTGTTTGGCTTAATCAATCTCAGATTTCAGAATTGTTTCAAAAAGAACGAAGTGTAATAACCAAGCATATAGGAAACCTATTTAAAGAAGGTGAATTGGATGAAAAAACCAATGTGCAATTTTTGCACATTGGTGGTTCAGATAAACCTGTTAAATTTTACAATCTTGATATTGTTATTTCAGTCGGTTACAGAGTCAAATCGCATCGTGGCATTCATTTCCGCAAATGGGCTACTGCACTTATCAAAGAGTATCTGATAAAAGGTTTTGCCATGAATGACGACCTGCTAAAAGAGGCAGGAGGCGGCAACTATTTTGATGAGTTGCTGGCTCGAATTCGAGATATTCGTTCGTCTGAAAAAGTATTTTGGAGGAAGGTATTGGATATTTATGCAACAAGTATCGACTATGACCCAAACACGGAGCAATCCTTATCGGTATTCAAAACAATACAAAACAAAATGCACTGGGCTACTCATGGAGAAACAGCAGCTGAAACTATTTATTCAAGAGTAGATGCATCCAGGAAAAATATAGGACTGACAAATTTCAAAGGAGAAATTCCTACAAAACAAGAAACTGAAATCGCTAAAAATTATCTCTCACAAGATGAACTTAACATCTTGAACCGGATGGTAACGGCATATCTCGAAATTGCAGAAATACAAGCCCTAAATCGTACCCCAATGTATATGGCAGATTGGACAAAACAGTTAGATAATTTTCTGACCATAACAGGCAAAGAGAAATTGCAGCATGCAGGAAAAATTAGCCATCAAAAAGCGATTGAAAAAGCGCATAGCGAATATGAAATGTGCAAGGAGAAAATAAAAAATAGAATTTCACAAGTAGAAAAAGATTTTATAAAACAGATTGAAGACAAATCGAAGAGCTTGGAGAAATGATACTGTTTACTTGAAGTAGATTATACAACGAAACATGTTGGAGAAAAAAATGCTTCCCGCAGATAGCGCAGATGTTCGCAGAGTAATTCGTCTAAATTATTTCTGCGAACATCTGCGAACATCTGCGAGATCTGCGGGACAAAAAATAACATAAAATGAGAGACTTACGCATAATTTTCATGGGCACACCGGAGTTTGCTGTTGGGAGCCTGGAGAAGTTGGTTGAAAAAAAATTTAATGTCGTTGCTGTCATCACAGCACCAGACAAACCAAAAGGGCGCGGACAGCAACTGGCCGTTTCGGCAGTTAAAAAATATGCCTTGACGCAAAATATACCTGTACTCCAGCCAACTAATTTAAAGTCTGAAGAATTTAATCATGAGCTGAAAAGTTATCGCGCAAATCTCCAGGTTGTTGTGGCATTCAGGATGTTACCGGAAGTAGTTTGGGCGATGCCCGAGTATGGCACGTTCAATTTACATGCTTCATTATTACCGCAATACAGAGGTGCCGCACCAATAAATTGGGCGATCATCAATGGTGAAACCGAAACAGGGGTCACTACTTTTTTTATCAAGCATGAAATTGATACCGGATCTATTATTCTCCAAGAAAAAGAACCCATTTATAAAAGTGACAATGTCGGGTCGCTGTACCTTCGATTGATGGATAAAGGGGCAAACTTGGTTGTGCAGTCAGTTGAGCAAATTCGAAACGATTCTTTTACCTTAAAAACTCAGGAGGAATCTGGTGAACTCAAACCTGCCCCAAAGCTCTTTAAAGACCAATGTGAAATTAATTGGTCGGATAGTTCAGAAATGATTTTTAATTTTGTGCGTGGCTTATCTCCTTATCCTGCTGCATGGACTGAGTTGGCAGGAAAAAATTATAAAATTTTTGAGATAGAAATCTCTGATCAAAATATGGATGGCAATCCTGGAGAAATTAAGTCAGATGGAAAAAATGAGCTATTGGTAAAAACGAATGACGGTGTAGTTAAAATAAAGGACCTGCAGCTTCAGGGAAAAAAAAGAATGAAAATTGAAGATTATTTGAGAGGAAATAAAATATGATTAAAATAATAATGGCAGCCATTGCCAACAATAATATAATTGGAAAGAATAATGATCTCGTATGGCACTTGCCTGCAGATTTCAAATTTTTCAAACAGACCACCAAAGGCCATACCCTCATCATGGGGAGAAAAACTTTTGAGTCTCTCGACAATCCTTTGCCGCACAGAGACTCTCTGGTGGTGACAAGAAACAAGGCATATACCTCAGACGGCATCACCGTTTTTCATAGCCTTGAAAGTGCGCTGGACTACGCAGAAAAGAAAAGCCTTGAATCTGTATTTATCCTCGGAGGAGGGGAGATATACAAACAATCCATGGGGATTGCAGACAAACTGATCATCACCGAAGTGCATGATGACTTTGAAGGGGATACTTACTTTCCCAAAATTGATGATAAACTATGGAAAGAGGTAAGTCGAGAAGAGCGCAAAGCCGATGAGAAAAACAAGCATGATTTTGCTTTTGTGGTTTATGAAAGGATAGGAAAATGACCAAACTATCCAATAAGACCATATGGATTACCGGAGCATCATCCGGCATAGGCGAGCAACTAACCTATCAACTTGCCGAAAAAGGTAATCAGCTAATTATTTCGGCGCGAAGAAAAGATGTGCTCGAAAAAGTAAAATCTAATTGCGCTGACTCTGCACAAAAAAATATACATGTGCTTCCGCTGGATCTTTCAGATATTCCATCACTTGATAAAATCGCCGATGATGCTTTGGGTTGCTATGGCAAGATTGATATTTTGTTCAATAATGGAGGAATAAGCCAGCGATCAAAGATTTTAGAGACCTCCTTTGAAGTCGATCAACGATTGATGGATGTCAATTATTTTTCTGCGGTGAAACTCACCAAAAAAGTGTTGCCCCAGATGATCAACAATAATATTGGGCACATTATTATTACCAGTAGTTTGGTGGGAAAATTTGGCACTCCTTTCCGTTCCTCATATTCGGCATCTAAACATGCACTGCATGGATTTTTTGAAGCATTGGCTGCCGAACTTTGGGAGAACAATATTTTTGTTACCATATTTTGTGGCGGATACATCAAAACCAATATTTCTTTTAATGCCATCATGGGAGATGGGAGCAATCAAAATAAGTTG
This sequence comes from uncultured Roseivirgaceae bacterium, assembly GCA_964507705.1. Classification (GTDB taxonomy): domain Bacteria; phylum Bacteroidota; class Bacteroidia; order Cytophagales; family Cyclobacteriaceae; genus JAAUQL01. The sequence goes on from CAZDRA010000016.1 coordinate 17,122, forward strand.
GACGAAAATCAGGCCAATGGAAAATCTGCAGATGATGCGGCAAAAGCCATGATTCGCGCTGTGGAAAACAATAAAAGAGAAGTTTATTTTGGTGGCAAAGAAGTAATGGGCGTTTACATAAAAAGGTTTATGCCCGGCTTATTGTCAAAGATGTTACGCAAGATGAAAATCAATGTGGTAGAATAATTTTCATTCGACTTTATCGGGTTATTAAAAGTGGTAAGATTCTAACAACCTGATCAAATAAATGAAATTGCAATAATGGTTTTATTAATAGAAGTGAATAATGAAGTGGATTTGTAAATTACTTATAATTTGCTTTTTATTGGCTTTAACTCCAAGCTGGGATTCCCATGCTCAAACTTCTACATTCACAAAATTTAACTCTGATAGCAAAGTCCATTCCAATATCATAGTCATCAAATTTAAAAATCAAAATGCCGCAAATGGAAGAAGTGCCATCTCTTCTGAATCTACAGTAGCAAGGCTCAAAAATATAATTGATTACACCAATCATCATCAGGTTTTTGAAAACAAGACCATCACCAACGCCAGTCTATCATCATCGAGTTTAGAAAATATTTATAAAATAACGCTATCCCCCGGATCAAATATTTGGCAAAGCCTATCCAAACTCCAGGGCTTGGATTTTATCGAATATGCTGAGCCATTATTCCAAAATGAATTGCTGGTTGTACCGAATGACCCACAAGCTGATTCTGTAGGTGGGAAGCAAACTTATCTTTCGATAATCAAAGCCTATGAAGGTTGGGATATTGAGCAATCGGATTCCACAATGGTTATTGGCATTGTTGACACAGGCGTGAATATGGAGCATGAAGATCTGGGGAACATAGCTTTCAATTTACTCGACACGATCAATGGAGTTGACGATGATGGAGATGGATATATCGATAATTATTTTGGCTGGGATGTGGCGGATAATGACAATGATCCGACTGCCGATGGGCATCCACATGGAACGCCAGTAACAGGAATGGCCGCAGCAAGAACCGACAATAATATTGGCATGGCCGGCATTGGATTTAAGAGCAAATTTCTACCAGTCAAAATTGCTGAAACAAGTTCGAGGCAGCTCATCCGAGAATATGAAGGAATAATTTATGCCGCCGATCATGGGTGCAAAGTCATTAATCTTTCGTGGGGCGGAGCAGGGAATTATTCCCAATTTGCTCAGGATATTATCAATTATGCGGTTTTAGAAAAAGACGTCGTGGTGGTTGCTGCTGCAGGAAATACCCATAAAGAGCTCAATTTTTATCCAGCTTCTTTTGAAAATGTGCTTTCTGTTGGCGCCTCAGATGATCAAGATAATATTGCCCCGTGGGCTACCTACAGTCATTTTATAGATATCATGGCACCGGGAAACCAGGTCTTTACCACTAAAAACAATGGGAAATACGAGATCACAACCGGATCGTCTTTTTCTGCTCCCTTGGTAGCCGGAGCGGCGGCTTTGGTTCGATCTCATTTTCCAGAAATGTCGGCTCTGCAAGTCGTGGAACAATTGAGGGTCACTGCCGATGATATTTATGCTACAGGCTCCAACATGGAATTTTATGGTATGTTGGGTAAAGGGAGGCTCAATGTACACAACGCTCTTATCGACACCGTATCGCCTTCTATTCGCTTGAGCAAAATGGTTTATAATACCAATAATACCCAATTACTATTCCCTGGAGATTCGGTGAATATGCAATTGAATTTTACCAACTACCTGAGAGATGTCGAAAATATTATCATAAACATATCAAATCCTTCAGCCAATATTTCTTGGGACGCTGATCCAATTTTTATTAATAAATTATCCACGCTGGAATCTTATCTCACTGAAGAAAATACATTGAGTTTTACTGTTGATGCAAATGTAGCTCCAGGAGAAAGAATAATTTTTAGAATAGATTTTGAGGCTGACAATTATATTGATTTCCAGTATTTTGAAATTATAATTACACCAAATTATACTGATATTTCTGATGGAAATATTACGGCTACCATCACAAGCGATGGTGATATTGGATTTGATAAACCATTTGTCCATGATGGAAATGGCATTTCTTATCAGGAACAATTCATCGCTACAAATGCCGGATTAATCATTAGTCTTGATTCCGTACACGTAATGGATAACGTGATCAATGATTTTGATACCTTTTCAAAGGATCAGGATTTCGTGAGCGAATCGCAGATAAAACCTTACCAAAACTCTATAGCAGATCGCGATTACCGATCGGTGTTTAAACCCATCGACACGTTGTCATCTGCCTTGGATATAAAAATTGAGCAAAATATTTTGGCATGGGATAATGATACGAATGACGGATATCTGATTTTTGAATATCGCATAATCAATACCGGAGACACGGCCCTTTTTGGACTAAATGTGGGTTTGTTTGCCGACTGGGATTTAGACCAATATTTATCCAACGAGGCCAAATGGGATTCTATAGATAATTTTGGATATGTGTTTGACAAATCTTCCAATGCTTTATTTTCGGGAATAGCACTGCTTAGCAATCAATCCAAAACACATTATGCCATTGATTTAATATCGCAAAATGGAAATGTAGCAGATTTGGATACTGTATTTGATGATAAATTAAAACATAGATTTTTATCGTCCGATTCACTCAACAGTCAAGCAGGAAATATGGGAGCAGGCAATGATGTTGCCCAAATAATTGGTGGGAGGAACATTGATTTTGCTCCAAAGCAAAGTATAAAAATCGCATTTGCGATGCTCGCATCAAGATCTCTTGATGGGTTGAAATCGGCATTGAATTTGGCCAGATCCAACTATACCAATTATATTAAAAATCCTCCAACAGCAGAAACATTTTATGCATGCCTTGGAGATAGTGCATGGATAGATCCCAAAGGAGACCTATACGAATTTTATGCTGATCCGGAGACAACTCAAAAAATTGACAGTGGATTTTCATTTAAAACCAAGCCTGTATTGAATAATCAAACTTACTATGCCATCAATCTCGATAGTGGTTACGCAGGTGGTATCTTGAAAATAAATGTAGTTGCCAAAAGACTGGAAATGGGGTTTGAGTATCAACTTGATACCACCATTCTAAATGAAAAATATTTACTAAATATCTATAATACCCAAGGCCCAACAGACTCCATTTCTTGGCTAGTGAATAACATTTTTGAAAGTAGCGACTCAATATTTAGTTTTAATTACCATCAAGAAGATATTGAAATCACCCAAATAAAGTATGATCAGGAAGGGTGTACTGATTCGCTAAAAATGCTCATTGTTCCAAAAATAAGTCCTCCACCAATTGTGAGTGACGCTGAAATATGTGAAAATGCAGGGTTTACCATAAGCCCTGAAAATGGCGATGTCTTTTATTTTTATAAAGATATTGAGCTTAATGTTTTGCTGCACAAAGGAAAGTCATGGGCTTTAAGTGATGTTTCCAGTTCGAGCGAATATTATATTACCGGCATGGATAGCCTACTTGAAAGTGTCGCTACAAAAATGAATATCTTCATTGACCCAGTCGAGGCCACTATTCAGGCATCTGCCGATACCATTGACTTAAAGACAGAAAGCCAAGTGGAATTGCGCAACCTGTCCAGCGGAGCGCAAAACTCCTTTTGGATTTATTCAAATGGTATTACTGATACCACAAAAAATATTATACAGCAATACGACACAACCGGAAATTATAATTACACACTGATAGCAGAAAGCAAAAATGGTTGTCTGGACACAGCACAATTATCTATCAACATCATGCTGATCACGGAGCTCACAGATGAGGCATTTAATAAAATGGTCATTTATCCCAATCCGACTTCAGACTTTTTGACTATTGATTTTGGAGAAAAAATCATTGAAGATGTTGAATTTGAATTGATAGATTTATTCGGAAAGAGAATCGTTTTTATTAAGTTATCTAAAAACACAACAACTCATCGACTGGATTTGAGAACAATAAATAAAGGGATATATCTCCTTAGATCCTTAAATTTCAGTAATCCAATAATTTATAAAATGATGAAGCATTAATAATTATTGGCTACTTTGAAATGTTGAATGATATTACGATAGTCTTTGGGAGCCTTATAAAATCAAAGAGCATAATAATTTCAAACAAATACACTTAATTCCCATAAAAAAATTATACCTTGAACATACAAAACAACTAAGGTTTGGCCTCATTGGCAGGTGGGTTTACACTCATGTAAGCAATAAATGTCTTGGAAATATTAAAGGCCTGGTTGATAGATTTTAGTTGATGAATAGCACACCATGAATAAAACAATTAAAGACGTAAAAAATCCAGTTAGGGAATACATAAAAGTTATGGTGCATTAAAACAAAATGCAATGAAACAAATTTTGATCTTATTTTTTATGGTTCTTTTTTCATTCCTACTCTCTTGTGAAAAGAAAAAAGGATTTACAATTAAAGCAAGAATAACCGGTATTCCTGATAGCACTAAAATGATGTTGGTGAATATTAGTACGGGTATCTATTTAGATAGCGCCTTTGTCAAAAATAATGAACTAAGTTTTACCGGACATTTGGATGCAGTGCCAGAAGAATTTCCGGATTAAAAGCCCTTAAAAAAGGGCAACTATATTATACTGACCTTCTCATAAAGAATGAAGATGTTCAATTAAAAGCAGATGTTTCTGATTTGCCTTACAATGTAAGTAGCGTTGGTTCACCAACTCAAAAGGAAGCAGAAATTTATCGTAAACAACTTTATAGTTGGAATATAAAAATAAATAGCCTACAGAAAATCTTTCAATCTATACCAGACTCGGTTAATGATGTTGAGAAAAATTTTATCAAATTAAAAATTAAAGAAACGAGAGACTCGCTGTCCAGGTGGGATACTCAATACCGCAAAGATAATTTTAATTCATATATCTCACTTTTGATGTATAATTACAAGCGCGATTTTCCTACAGATGTTCTCGAAAGTCTGTATAACAATTTGTCAGCAAAACTAAAAGAAAGTAAGTATGGGAGAGCGGTTCAGACTCAAATAAAATTCCCCATCCCTAAAATTGGAGACAGGTATTATGATTTTGAATTAACAGACAATAGTGATACACCATTTAAATTATCCGAAGTAAAAGACAAATATGTTCTCCTTCAATTTGCAGGAACCGGATGTTATGGAAGTATCCTCTCTGTCCAACACATGAAAGAGATATATTCTTCTTTTTCAGATTCGGTGGTTTTTGTGAGCACATTCTTTGAACCAAAAGATAAGTATCAAAAATACATTCAGGAAAAAGAAATTCCATGGACTTGCATTTGGTCTCCTAATGGTAAATATGGAGAAACAATTTGCAAATATGGGATCGTTGGTACACCTACCTTTTATTTAATCTCTCCTGAAGGGAAAATTGTGTCAAGTTGGTTTGGTTACGAAGATGGAATTATTGAAAATAAAGTTATAGAAGCTATGAATAGAAAAACACACTATAACACAAATCCGAATAGCCAAAATACCTCCACAAAAAAGCCTTGATGGCAGCAAATTTCATCGAGGGTTTTTTGATGATTTTAGTTCTTCACTTTTTTGCTACACCAAACTCATTACTAAAAAATTAAAGGTCTATAATTTTCCCTGCACGCATGAAAACAAATTCAAAAAAACGTCAGTAATGTAGTATACTGGCAAAAATTAGATTTCAAATATTCGCCAATATTCACTATTCTTAGCATAAATAGGAATTACGAATTAAAAACCAAAAGATTTATTTTTGTGAAAATTGGTTAAAATACCAATAACCATACAGGCAACACTAGGCTTAATAAGAACTAACCTACAAATCTCCAGAAAAATCCGAATTTTTGTTTTTCTTTATTGATCAATCCCTTTTTGAGTAATTGTTCAAGATTTAGAATAGTAGTCGATTCATCATTAGACAAAATAAAAGATATTTCTTTAGTTGACAGATACCCATATTTTTCAAGCAAATCCAATTCGGACAAATGAATTGGTTTTGGGTCAATTTTTTTCGCAAATGCCTTTTCTAAAGCAAGAACGTAGTTGGTATAGCCTGACATACCAGAAATTTTAAATCCAGCACCTGCTTTTCCTACAAATATGAAAGTAGGAAATCCTCTTACACCCATTTTTCTGCCTTCCTCCATTTCGTTATAAAAGCTTTGTTCGACTTCTTCATTATGATAATCTGATAGAAACTTAGCAGTATCTCCATTGCATTTTTCAACTGCCTGAATTAAATATTCCTCTTTGGTAATATTCTTTTTCTCCAAGAAAACCATTTCTCTGATTGTTCTTAAAAACTTTTGCGCAATTTCATCACCCTGATTTTGCATAGCTTTGAATGCGATAGAAGGAGGATAGGAAGACGACAATGGGTCTTCAATCCAAATATCTCCATCAATGCTCATTCCTGAGTACTCCCCTACTTCGTCCCAATGGTGAGCGACATCAATTGGTTTAGAAATGCCATTTGCTGAATCATTAAAGCCATCCCAATTTGGTAGTAAACCACCTAATTTGTATTCAATGTCCACATAATCTCCATACTCTAATTTAAACTTTTTCAGTTCGGGCTCAATGGCCCAACAAGCAGAGCAAATAGGATCTGTGTAATAGATCAATTTCACTTTTTTCTCTTTATTGAGATCAATTTCCTCAATACCACTTTCAGTGGTCGGAGCACAAACGCCTGTTGCTACGTCGCAGGAAAAACTTTTATTTTTTAATACATCCATTTTTTCTTTCTTTGAAAATTGCAAGAGGGATAAAAGCTCATTAATGCGATACCTAATGCGACAATTCTACCTCTCAAATACTTGGCTGATTGCTCAGTTTAACAATGGGTAATCTAAATATCCTTCTTCTCCTGGCGTGTAGAAGGTATCGGGATTCGCTTCATTTAATGCTGCATTTTTTTTAAATCGTTGCACCAAGTCAGCATTTGCTAAAAATGCTTTGCCAAAAGCGACTAAACTTTGGTCGTTGTTCTCTAAAATACTTTCTGCTGTTTCTTTCGACAATCCTCCACTATATATGATCGTTCCATTAAAAGCATTTCGTATTTTGTTTTTCACACTTTCTGTAACTTCAGGCGCACCCATAGAAGAGTGATCCACAAGATGAATGTAGGATAAATTTAATTTCCCCAATTCCTGTCCTATATATTCAAACTGCTCTTCCATTTCATCGAACACTGACATACTATTAAATACGCCATAAGGAGAAAGTCGAATGCCTGTCTTGTCTGAACCAATGGCATCGGCTACTTTTTCAGTCGTCTCAATCATAAAACGAGAACGATTTTGATACGAATTGCCATACTCATCTTTTCTCTCATTGGAAGCCGGATTGATAAATTGGTCTAATAAATAACCATTTGCGGCGTGTACTTCAACACCATCAAAACCTGCTTCTATTGCATTTTTAGCCGCTTCTACAAATTCTTTTTGTGCATCTGCGATAGCGTCTAAAGTCATTTCTTTTGGAACAGGATGTTTTTGCATGCCATTGGTGTCCGTCCACATTTCTCCTTGATCTGCTACAGCACTTGGCGCAAGAATAGTTGCTCCCTTGGGCATGTTATCAGGATGTGCAACCCTACCGGTATGGATGAGCTGCAAATAAATTTTACCTTCATTTTTATGAACAGACGCTGTTGTTTTTTTCCAAGCCTCGATTTGTTCTTTGCTAAAAATCCCAGGAATTCTTGCATAACCCAAAGCGTTTGGAGAAACGGATGCAGCTTCAGTAATTATTAGCCCAGCATCTGCCCTACTGGAATAGTAGGTAGCCATTATATCATTCGGAATGTTGTCTATCGCTCTTGATCTTGTCATTGGAGCCATCACGATTCTGTTTTTTAAGGTGAGTTCCCCCAACCCATATTCTTTGAATAATCTCATTTTAATACATTTTCAAGTTCATATTTATTTTGGGTACAAATAAACTAACTATAATTTATTTTCACAAGTAGTCATATTTTAGTAACTTTGTCATAAAAAACATACCATTACACATAATCAATAACTTATGTCCAATAAATTATTTGAAAATTATTGTCCGATGCGCACAACACTTAAAGTAATTAGTGGAAAATGGAAGCCTTTAATATTAATGCAGTTTGATATGAGACTCAGAAGGTTTAGCGAATTGAAGAAGCTGATTCCAGAAATAACCAAGCAAATGCTCACACAAAGTTTAAGAGAACTTGAAAAAGATAACATTATTCATAGGAAAGTGTATCCTGTCGTTCCTCCTAAAGTGGAATATAGCCTTACCGAAAACGGAAAAACCCTGATCCCAGTGCTTGATATTATGGCAGCTTGGGGAGAAAAACAAATGAGTGAGAAATAAGAATATCTCCTTATAACACTAAGCAGAATAGCCAAAATACCTCCACAAAAAAAATTGATGGTAGTAAAATTCATCGAGGGTTTTTTGATGATTTTGGTTACAGAAATACAGGCTAAATTAGCTATTCACTTTTTTAAAACATTTCACAGAAAACTTTTTACAATATGAAAAGCAAAGTTACTATCTTAGACCAAATCAAAAGCCTTTACCCATGGTGCTCGGTTCAACATTCTGTGAGAAGTCAAGGCGGCAATATAGTATGTTGAAATCCACCATGACGATTAGCAGAATCCATTAACCCTAAAAAATCAAAGAGCATAATAATTTCAAACAAAGACACTTAATTCCCGTAAAAAAATTATAGCATGAACATAGTATTAGCTGAGCTTATTACCATCGGTGATGAGATTTTGTATGGTCAAACTCTGGACACCAATGCACATTGGATGAGTGGTGAATTGGATAAAATTGGAGTAAAAGTTATCAGGCGAACTACTTGTGGAGATGTGGAGAAGGAGATACTTCAAGCATTTATAGAAGCCGAGCAACGAGCAGATATTGTGTTAATTACCGGCGGCCTTGGCCCGACAAGCGATGATATCACAAAGCAATGCCTTGCCACATATTTTCGTTGCGAAATTGTTATGAATAAACTCGCACTTGCAGAACTAAAGATATATATGGGTCAGCGTGGCCGTAAATTAAATAGACTTACAAAACTTCAGGCCACTTTGCCGGAAAAAAGTAAGATGATAAGCAATAATCACGGCACGGCTTGTGGGATGTGGTTTGATAAAATTGATGAGCATTCCAAAAGAAATAAAGTTTTCGTTGCTATGCCGGGCGTGCCGCATGAAATGAAATTTATGATGTCGGAAAGTATAATTCCACAGTTGAAGCAATCATTTGATTTACCGGTGATTTATCATAAAATTTTACGTCTTGCAGGTATTGGTGAATCGAGGTTGGCAGAAAAAATAGAAGATTGGGAAAATAATATTCCTTTAAATATTAAGTTAGCATACCTACCTACCTTTGGAGATTTAAAATTGAGGCTGACGGTATTTGGAGATGACTTAAAAATCATAAAAAATCAAGTCGATAAAATAATCAGGAATCTTTTGCCATTGGTGCAAGAATATGTGTATGGCTACGATGATGATTCTTTGGAGATGGTGATTGGTGATATTTTAAAAGACAGAAATCAAACTTTGGCTATTGCAGAAAGCTGTACAGGCGGCAATGTGACACATCAAATTACGAGCGTTTCTGGTAGTTCAGCATATTTTAATGGTACGATTGTTCCCTACCAAAATGAAGTTAAAATTAGTCAGCTGGATGTTAAGCCTAAAACTATAGAAAAATATGGGGCGGTAAGTGAAGAGACTATCACTGAGATGGCGGTAAATGTAAAGCAAAAATTCAATGCCAATTATGGATTGGCCACCAGTGGGATAGCCGGTCCGGGAGGAGGGACTCCTGCCAAACCTGTAGGAACTGTTTGGATTGCGTGTGCCTGGGAAAATAATATTGTTACCCGAAAGCTTCAATTGACCAAAGACAGAGCCGTTAATATTCAATTATCTTCTGTAGCTTTGCTGAAATTACTTCATGAAGTATTGTTGAAAAATAATTGAGAAAGTAAGGGATTGTTATAAATTGGCGTTCTCAAAGAGTGCTTGTGCAAAATGCAGCATGATCGTTTTATATAATGTTTTAAATTTTAATATGTTTTCATTCAGGTACCAACTAAGTCTGAATATTAAAAGAATAACTGATGGCACTTATTGAAATTCTTATGCCTCAAATGGGAGAAAGCGTGATGGAGGCAACAATCATTTCATGGCTCAAAAAGGAAGGCGAAAAAGTAGAAGCAGAAGAACCATTATTGGAAGTGGCAACAGATAAAGTTGATACTGAAGTTCCGGCAATTCAAGAAGGCGTCATTAAAGAGTTATTGGCCAAGGAAGGAGATGTTGTATCTATAGGATCAACAATTGCCATACTAAGCACTGACGCTTCTGAAATGGATATTGCAACTCAATCGGCAGAAAATGATGAGACTGTTATCAAAAAGCACTCTTTAGAGGAATCTATTATAGTTGGAACTACAAAAACGACAGTAATTCATTTTGATGAAGAAAAAAGTCAATTATCCGAATCAGAGTCATTAGTTGCCTCAACTACCTCAAGATTTTATTCTCCTCTTGTGAAAAATATTGCATTTCAAGAGAAAATTTCTCAGGCAGAATTAGATCAAATAGAAGGAACTGGGAAAGATAACAGAGTTACAAAAAACGATTTAGTAAACTATCTTAGGAAAAGAAGGAATAATGGGAAAGCTTTTAATTCAAATGGATCTTCCCTTTCGCATATTAGATCTGCCGTAGAAAAAGGGACATCAATACCCTCGCCAATTGCTGGTGAGGAGGATGAAGTTATTGAAATGGGTCGGGTGCGAAGAATTATCGCTGACCGGATGGTAGAATCGCGCAATGTTTCTGCTCATGTCCATTCTTTCGTTGAGGCAGATGTCACCAACATTGTAAACTGGAGAAATAAAGTAAAAGACTATTTTATAAAAGAGCTTGGTGTTAAAATAACCTTCACGCCAATATTCATCGAAGCATTGGCGAAAGCGCTAAAAGATTATCCAATGATGAATATTTCAGTTGATGGATATAAGATTATAAAAAGGAAAAGAATAAATATTGGCATCGCCGTTGCGCTGGCTGATGGAAATTTGATTGTCCCGGTAATTAAAAATGCGGATGAATTGAACTTGGTAGAATTGGCAACTAAGGTAAATGATTTTGCAGCAAGGGCTCGCGAAAATCAGCTAAGCATTGAAGAAATATCAGGATCGACCTACACACTTACAAATGTTGGTTCTTTTGGGAGCACCATGGGAACACCTATCATATTGCAACCAAATGTTGGCATATTGGCAATTGGAGCCATTGAGAAAAAGCCCACAGTTGTCGAAACAGATGAAGGAGATATTATCGCCATCAGAAATAAAATCACACTTTCGCATTCTTACGATCATCGGGTAATTGATGGTGCATTAGGCAGCTTGTTCGTAAAAAGGGTGGGAGATTATTTAGAAAAATTTGACGATACCCAAATGTATTAAATGAATTATTGATAATTAATTCCTTTTAAACCCACTAGCTCATGCCATCAAAAAAGTTAATCTTATTACTCGTATTGGCTGTTTCTTTGAATCAGGTAATTGCACAGGATTTATCTGAAAAGGCCAATGATTTTTTGATCTCACTATCTCCTGAACTAAAATCTGAGGCCTTATTTTCACTGGATGACGCCGAGCGGTTTAACATGAATTATGTACCCATTGCAAGAAAAGGTCCTACCTTTCATGATTTTAATAAAACACAAACAAAAGCAGCACTGGAATTATTAAGAGCTTCGGTCAGCCAGGAAGGTTATCGAAAAACCAATGATATTATGAGCCTTGAAGCGGTATTGTTCATTATAGAAAATAATAAGTATAAAAATCCTGATGGTTCCCCAAGGCGTGATCCCTTAGATTATCATTTTTGCATTTTTGGTCAACCTTCTCCAAAGGCTATTTGGGGATGGCGTTTTGAAGGACATCACATATCGCTAAATTTTACAGCATCAAACGGAAAAATAGTTTCTTCTACTCCATTCTTTTTTGGAACAAACCCTGCTGTCATGAATATCCCGGTTCAAAGAGGAAAAGAAGTATTGAAGCTTGAAGCCGAACTTGGTTTTAAACTGGTAAATTCCTTATCGGAAAATCAACTTAAAACAGCCAAGTTTTCGGATGAAGCTCCAGAGGAAATTATTACAGGCAATAAGCATAAAATCGATTATTTTGAACCAATTGGAATACCATATTCTTCTATGACTGCCGACCAAAAGAAAGTATTTGTAGCATTGCTTAATGTATATATCGACAATTATGAACTTGGGTTTTCGAAGACCTTAAAGGAAAAAATAAATAAGGCTGGTATTGAGCATCTACATTTTGCATGGGCAGGCAGCTTGAGCCCGGGTACTGCTCATTATTATAGAATTCATGGTCCAATGTTACTCATTGAATACGACAACATTCAAAACCAAGCCAATCATGTGCACAGTGTGGTCAGAGATCTTACTAATGATTACGCCGAAGATATTTTAAGGGAGCATTACCAAAAGGATCATAAATAACAATGGTGCTACTGCAAATCATAGCAATAAATAATTTATTCATTGATTGGTTTCCCAATGGTGGCAAGAATTCCGCCATCTACGTACAAAATATGACCATTCACAAAATTTGAAGCTTTGGATGCAAGAAAGATGGCAGCCCCCTTCAAGTCGTTGGGGTCTCCCCATTTTGCTGTTGGAGTTCTATTGACAATGAAGTCATTAAAAGGGTGACCATGTACACGTATTGGTTTCGTCTGGGATGTTGCAAAATACCCAGGGCCAATCCCATTAATTTGAATATTGTGCTTTGCCCATTCAGTAGCCATATTTTTTGTTAACATCTTCAAGCCTCCTTTTGCAGCTGCATAAGCACCCACCGTGTTTCTACCCAACTCACTCATCATTGAGCAAATATTGATGATTTTCCCAGTCTTTCGGCGTATCATGCTTTTTACGATATGTTTGGCCATAATAAATGGTCCTATGAGGTCGATATTCAAAACTTCCGAAAAATCTTCCACAGACATCTCTTCCAATGGAATTCTTTTTATTATCCCAGCATTATTTACCAATATATCTATCGGGCCAACTTCTTTTTCTATCCTGCGAATATTTGAGATTACTTCTTGTTCGTCCGTCACATCAAACAAATAGCCTGAAGCGTCAATGTTTTCAGCGGTAAATTCTTTAAGCGCAGCATCCATTTTTGAGGATGTGCGACCATTAATCACCAGTTTGGCTCCTGCTTCTCCAAGACCTTTTGCTATGGCCATTCCCAAGCCGTTGGTACCTCCAGTAATGAGGGCAACTTTTCCTTTCAGGTCAAATAAATCCATTGGTATGCTTTTGTTGGATTATTATTTTAGAATATCTATGACCGGATCCATATCCGTAAACTCCATGTTTTCCCCAGCCATGGCCCATACAAAACTATAACTGCTCGTGCCTGCTCCAGCGTGTATCGACCAGCTAGGAGAAATAACCGCCTCATAATTTTGAACAAAAATATGTCTTGTTTCCTGAGGTTGGCCCATCAGATGACATACTTTTTGATCGTCACTGATATCGAAATAAAAATATACTTCCATCCGACGATCGTGAACATGCGGAGGGAAAGTATTCCAAATACTACCTGTCTTTAACTCTGTAAAACCCATAACAAGTTGACAACTTTTTATACCATTTTGATGTATGTATTGAAATATGGTGCGTTCGTTACAAGTTTCTGGCTCGCCAAGCTCAACAGGATTGGCCTCTGTCTTTGATGCTTTTTGAGTAGGGTAAGATTTGTGAGCAGGGGTAGAATTTATATAGAACAATGCAGGATTATTTTCTGAGTAGCTCGAGAAAACTACTTGCTTGTTGCCCATACCAATGTATAAACAATCTTTATTTCCAAGTTCTTTTTTATTGCCATCTATACTTATCGCACCAGGACCACCTACATTAATTATTCCCATCTCTCTACGATCCAGGAAATATTTCTGCTTGGTAAAATCATGAAAATTTGGCAATTCCAAATCATTTATTGTCGGCACGATGCCCAGTGTAATCATTCGATCGTAGTGCGAATATACGCCCTTAATTTGGTCAGACACCAAAATATTTGAAAGGAGAAAATTGGAGCGCAATTTTTCCGTATCAAAATATTTCACTTCATTCGGGCTACAGGCAAACCTATTTTCTAATGACATAATATTTGAAATCACAATGCTAAATTAGATTGAGCAATTTTTTCTCTTTGGATAAACGGCTCAATTTTGAGTATAAAACATTCAGAAACTAATTTTGCATAAGAAAAGCCTTTATAAAATTATTGAGATCGCCATCCAGTACATTTACCACATCAGAACGCTCTACACCTGTCCGGTTGTCTTTTACCAATTTGTATGGGTGGAGGACATAATTTCGTATTTGAGAGCCAAAATCAATTTTTAATTTAGAGCTTTCAATTTTAGCACGTTTCTCATTCTTCTTTTCTATTTCGATCTGATAAAGCCGAGACTTCAGCAGGTTCATGGCTTTTTCTTTATTCATAATTTGCGACCTTTCTTGCTGGCATTCTACGACCAACCCTGATGGTGCGTGTCGAAGTCTTACTGCGGTTTCTACCTTGTTTACATTCTGACCACCTGCACCGCCAGACCTGTAGGTTTCCCAAGTTATATCGGCAGGATTAACTTCAATCTGAATGGTATCGTCAATTTGTGGATAGGCATAAACAGAGGCAAAGGATGTATGCCTTCTTCCACCAGAGTCAAATGGTGAGATTCTGACCAACCTATGAACCCCAATTTCAGACTTTAAGTATCCATAAGCAAAATCACCAGCGATCTCCAGTGTGACTGATTTTATACCGGCAGTATCTCCTGGTCGATAGTTGAGTTGACGTACAAGCATATTATTTTTTTCTCCCCACATGGTGTACATGCGCATGAGCATTTCTGCCCAATCCTGGCTTTCTGTTCCTCCGGCTCCAGGGTTTATTTCCAACACAGCATTGAGTTGATCTTCCTTGCTGCTGAGCATTTTTTTGAATTCGAGATCACCAAGAATTGTTTTTACTTTTTCAAACTCCTTGTTGATCTCGTCTTCGGTCACTTCTCCTTCTGAGTAAAACTCATAGAGTGTTTCCAAATCTTCGTATGCTGTATTTAAGTTTGAAAAACTGTCTGTCCAGGATTTTTTGGACTTCGTGATTTTTAGAATTTTCTCAGCTTCTTTAGGATTGTCCCAAAACCCAGGTTGGGTAGTAAGGCCTTCTTCTTCCTTTATTTCTGCAATTTGGTTATCGTAGTCAAAGATACCTCCTCAAGGCGCTAATACGAGCCTTCAAATCTTTCAATTGATCTGTTGTCATTTTGTTATAATTTATTTGATTGCGTTAGTCCAAAGATACTGAAAATAATAAGTAAATCATTTGTCATTTTTGATTTAGAAAGAATACTAATTGAAGTCTTCAAGCTACTGAAAGACAAGCAATAGCTGCTTTCCTGGAATCCTACTTTTTACTTTCTTTTTTATCTGATTTTTCTGTAGAAGTATTTTTATCTTTTTTAGCATCATCAGCCACTTCTTCTTCTTTTGCTTCCAAGACTTCAGGAGCCGCATTAAATAAAATATTATACCAAACTACCAGTTTTTTTATATCAGATACATATACACGCTCCTTATCATAATCCGGGGCGATATGCTCTAAAAATGATTTCAATTCATCAGGGTCAGATTTGCCCTCAACTCCAGGGTCATCACCAAATTCCTTTAGAATTTTCGAGAATATTTCTTGTAATGGAATAGTCTTATCATAATCAACAGTATAAATTGAAATTTCGTGCAAAAGCGAAACGCGGTGATGAGGACCTGTTGCCAGCCTTATTTTTTTTTCGTCTAAACTTTCTAACACTAATCCAGAACGGCTTGGTTTGATAACTTTAAATAATCCGGATTTACCAGATACTGAAGCAATTTCTTTTAATTCCATTTTTAATATTTTGATGGCAAATTTAACGCAATTTTATCATTGTTATTTCTATATTTCAAAAAGGTTACTTTTTTAAATCAACTAAAACCTCCTGAACAAACTTTAACAATTCTTTTTTACCAGATTGATCAATGGCCGAACTTTCAAAAAGAACTGGAAGATCAACCCAATCAGTTTTCAGGCGCTTCAGGTGCTTTGCTTTGATTGACTGAAATTTGCTTTTTGATTGCTTGTCTGTTTTGGTAAAAACCATAATAAAAGGAATACCTTTTTCTCCCAGCCATGTGATAAACTCATAATCAATATTCTGAGGAGGTAATCGAGAATCAATGAGCACAAATAGGCATTCTAAGTTTTCTCTTTTCAATAGATACTCTTCAATCATTTTTCCCCAATCTGCTTTTTTTTGCTTGCTCACCTTAGACCAGCCATATCCTGGCAAATCGACTAAGTACCAAGTGTTATCAATTTCGAAATGATTGATAAGTTGTGTTTTTCCTGGCTTGGAGGAGGTTTTTGCTAAATTTTTTCTTCCAGTCAGCATGTTGATCAAGGAGGATTTTCCCACGTTTGAGCGGCCAATGAAAGCAAATTCTGCTTTTATTGGAGGAGGGCATTGCTCAAGCGCACTACTACTGGTTATAAATATTGATTCTTTGATTTTCATATTCCGGATCAGGAAATTCAAGATAAACTAATAGCTTGAATTTTAGATAATATAAGTTTTAAACCAAATTGCTCTTCATTTTGAATGTGACTATAATATCGAGTCTGATTATTTATGCAAATAAAGAAGATTTTATTACCAAAAAGAGAAATTATTACATCATTTTATAAACAGTTTTATAAATACGCGCAATTAATTTTTATGGATTGTACGCAAGCTATAGTTGCTTTTTGTATTCGTAGATTCTAAAAAAGGTAAAAGTCAACTCATCCCAATTTATAAAAGGTTGTTAATTAATAATTTGCATATTGATCATTAAAGCAATAGACTAATTATATTACAACCATGTGTTATTATATAAAATGAGTTTTAATTTCAATAGTCAATTTGTGTTATTTGAACTCATAAACTACTACAATTATTGAATATGCGGATATCCCGTAAAATTTATTTACTCGTACTATTTTCAACCTTTTTTTTACGTGCCTTTGGGCAGGATGGAAATAAGGAAGCTGCTCAACAAATAGTTGAAATTGCAAATGAAGCATATTTCAATTTACGTGTAATTGTAATTGCCAATGAGCAGTATGTGCAGGCAGCAGAATTGGATCCAACCAATATTGAGGCAAATTATATGGCCGGCAGAACCTTTCTGGAAACTAATTCAAAGGCGGATGCTTCAAAATATTTATTGAGAGTTTTTGATAATGATTCTAATTATAAATTTAATATCCTCTATCTGATTGGTCAGAGTTTTCAATATGGTATGGAGTTTGAAAAGGCAATTTCATATTATAATAAGTACCTTATTATATTGAGTAAGAATACAAGAAGAAGTGGGGAAGATTTTTCCTCTCTTGATGATACCAACCGAAGAATTTATGAATGCAGAAATGGTATTGAATTTGTAAACGCGCCAAGAGATTATACCATTGAAAATATGGGGCCTGAAATCAATTCTGAATGGGATGATTTTGCACCGGTGGTTACAGCAGACGAGTCGTATTTGGCGTTTACCACCAGGCGTCAAGATGGTAATACGAATGAAGATGTTTTTGATGATATGTTGTTTTATGAAGATGTATTCTACTCTACAAGATCGGCAGGGAAATGGCAAGTTGCAAAAAATATAGGCCCTCCGGTTAATATCATTTATCATTCTTCCAATTTGGCAATTAGCGCAGATGGATCTCAACTTTATTTATATAAAAGCCAAAATGGTGGAGATATTTTTCTTTCCGAGAAAAATCCTGATGGGACCTGGTCAGAACCGGAGCCATTAAATGATAATATCAATAGCACATTTTCTGAAAATTCAGTTTCTATATCTCCAGACGGAAATACCCTTTATTTTTCCAGTGATCGACCCATTTCCGCTGATAAAACAGATCTTGATATCTACTATTCAAAGAAGGATAAAAAGGGGGATTGGGGTGTAGCTAAAAATATTGGTAACGCAATTAACACAGAGTTTGATGAGGATGGTGCCTTTATCGATTACGATGGGAAAACATTATACTTTTCTAGTAAAGGCCACAAAGGAATGGGGGGCTATGATATTTATAAAACTGTATATGACGAAACTACAAAAGAGTGGTCAGAGCCGGTTAATCTAGGCTATCCTATGAATTCTCCAGATAATGATATTTACTTTGTAAGTACCGGAGATGGAAAGCGAGGATATTATGCTTCTGCAAAAGCAAATGGTATGGGTTTTACAGACATTTATCAGATCAGACTAGCTGATATGGATGCTCCACCTGTAAAAGTGGAAGCAAAAAAAGTTGAAAAATCAGAACCTGTGGTAGCACCGGTAGTTGAAAAACCAAAGCCTGTTATTCTTGTAATGAAAATTGTAGATAAGAAAACAAAGTCGGGCTTATCGGCAAAAATTTCAATAAGCTCGCAAAGTAGCGCTGAACCAATACCGGTTGATGTCAAAAGAATTGGGAATGGTCTTTATCAAGCTCAATTTTCAAATAATTCAAAAGTTCGATATAATATTAGTGTTCAGAGTACTGGGTATATGTATAAGAATTTGTCGATTTCTATACCGCTTATGACCACCAGAGATAACAAGATCGCAAAACAAATTGCCCTGGATAAGATCAAAGTTGGATATAGTCAGGTGATCAGAAACGTTTACTTTGATTTTGGTACTGCAAGACTAAAAGCACCGTCAGATCCAGAGCTACAAAAACTATTAAAAGTACTTGAGGAGAATCCGAGATACATCATTGAAATATCCGGCCATACAGATAATATTGGAGGCAAGGAATTTAATAAGTGGTTGTCAAAAAGAAGAGCTCAGGCAATAGTAAACTATATGGTCAAAAACGGGCAAAGTGACGGCAGGTTCTTAGTAGAAGGATATGGTGAAGAAAGACCAATGGCCAGCAATGATGATGAAGAATTTGGAAGAGAGCTTAACAGAAGAGTTGAGTTTAAAGTACTCCAATTCAAACAATAAACAATCCTCTCAATTTCCCTGTGATTTATTGCTTCCAAATGCATTTTGGTTGAGTATATTTGTGCTCAATAAGCAAGTATCATTTCAGATTATTTATGAATAAAAATATTAAACCCTACGACAAAGACGATTTGGGGAAGAAAGAGCAAGTCGCCCTAATGTTTGATAACATTAGCGGGAAGTATGATTTATTAAATCACCTTCTCAGCCTAGGTATTGATATTCAATGGAGAAAGAAAGCGATAAATCTTTTAAAGTCGACAAACCCTAATAGTATTTTAGATGTTGCGACAGGAACAGCTGATTTTGCAATTCAATCGCTTTCATTAAAACCAAATAATGTAATAGGGATTGATATTTCAGAAGGAATGCTAAATATAGGCAGAGAGAAAATCAAGAAGAAAAATCTCGATCATATCATCTCTCTTGAGCAAGGGGACTCAGAAAATCTGAGATTCGAGGATAATAATTTTGATGCTGTAATCGTTGCTTTTGGAGTAAGGAATTTTGAAAATCTGGAAAGTGGATTGGCAAGCATGTACAGGGTGCTGAAAAATAATGGCAAAGTAATCATTCTTGAATTTTCTAAACCAACGTCATTCCCATTCAAACAGATCTACAATTTTTATTTTAAGTCGATATTGCCGACTATTGGAAAAGTAATTTCAAAGGACAATTCGGCTTATACATATTTACCGGAATCTGTACAGGCATTTCCCGGAGAATCAAAATTTTTGGAAACATTAAAAAAAACAGGATTTAACCATACGGAATGCATCCCACTTACATTTGGAATTTGCTCAATTTATACTGGAATAAAGTAGGCCGTATTTTTATACTGTTTTTGTTTATCCCTTTGTCCTCCATAGGCCAGGAGGCCTTTCAATACAACCTTCCATTTTCTGATGCTAAGTGGCTACATTATGGCTTTAGCATAGGACTACATACATCAAATTTTCAGCTAAAATATTCTGAGAAGTTTGTATCTCCGGAAATGGACAGCGTTCATTCGATAATGCCTGCCGGGGCATTTGGGTTTTCACTTGGGTTTATTGCAGATTTTCGCCTTGCAGATCAATTTAATATAAGGATATTACCTAAGGTATCATTTTATGAATTCCCAGTAGATTTCAATTACACAGATGGAAATATAGACAAACAGCTCATTGAAGCCACCTTTGTAGAAATGCCAATATTGCTTAAATATAAATCTGAAAGGCATAAAAATTTCAGAGTATATTTTGTAGGTGGCGTAGCCCCGGGATTTGAAGTATCAGGTAAAAAACGAAAAGAGCAATCAGGTAATAAATTACTCACAGAGGAATTTAATATCAATATGGAAGTTGGATTTGGAATAGACATGTATTACCCACTGTTCAAATTCAGTCCTGAAATTCGTTTTTCTAAAGGACTTCTTAATTTGCTAAGAGATGATGAAAATGGGTATAGCGATGGAATAAACTCTCTTAGAATGAATGTGGTAACATTGTATTTGCAATTTTCTGACTGATTGATCATGGGCAAAACAGTATTTATCACAGGAGCAACTTCCGGCATTGGCCTGGCAGCAGCTAAAATATTTGCAAAAAATAATTTCAAATTAGTAGTTTGTGGAAGACGAGAGGATAGACTAAAACAACTGGTTGACAATTTAGGTGAAAGTACCAAATCTGAATATTTAGTATTTGACGTACGAAATAATAAAGAAGTTGTAAGCAAGGTAAATTCTTTACCCCCGGATTTTATAAAAATTGATATTCTGATAAATAATGCAGGAAATGCACATGGATTTGATACCATCGATGAAGGGAAAATAGATGATTGGGATGCAATGATTGATATCAATGTAAAAGGCTTACTTTATGTTTCTAAAGCAATTATTCCTGGAATGATAGTAAGAAAAAGTGGGCATATCATCAATATCGGTTCCATCGCAGGAAAAGAAGTTTACAGCAAAGGGAATGTGTACTGTGCTTCTAAATTTGCTGTTGATGCCATAAGCACCGGAATGCGAATTGATCTTAATGAACATGGGATCAAAGTTTCTGAGGTAAATCCTGGAGCAGTAGATACAGAATTTTCGTCAGTTAGATTTAAAGGAGACATTTCAAAAGCTGATAAAGTATATGAAGGGTTTCAACCTCTACTAGCTAATGATATTGCAGAAATCATTTATTTTGTAGCAAGCAGACCTGCCCATGTAAATATTGCCGATTCAATTATTCTACCCACCGCTCAGGCATCAGCATCAATTATCAATCGTAAAAACACTTAGAATATATTTTTTAAAACTTCAGGATATATTTCATGTCCTCCCTGGTATTCAATTAATTGATATTTGAATCCGATTCTTTCATATCTTTCTGCCATTTTATTGAATTGTTCTGTACTGATAAATCTATCATTGTCTCCAATTACAGTTATGTTTTTACTTTGGGAGAAGGAATTTAATATGATGTCTTTATCAATCTCAATTGCAAGGCCGGCTCCCCACATTATTAATTTTTCATACTTTATGTTTGAACTATGAATCCATCTGCTTGCAGTATGCCCTCCTTGTGAAAAGCCAAGAATATTTAATTCGACCTGATCTTTGAATGGTTTGATTTCATGGTCATATAATTGATTTAAGTATGCGATATAGTTAGAAATATCTAATTCTCGATCATGAGAAGTCATCCAATTTGCTCCAATTTTATTACCAATTCCTTTTAGATAAAATTTTGAAAGGCCTTGAGGAAAAATCAAACAATTTTCTTCTTCCTCAAATTCATTAAATAATTTGCAGAACTCTTCGGCAAGTTGCCCATATCCATGGAAAATGAGCCATATTTTTTTTGTCTTTTTGCTGATAGTACCGATCTTGATATAGCTTGCTTTCAAGCTTACGTCTATTATTTTCTTCTCCATAAAAAAAGCAGGAACTAACCTGCTTATAATATTGAACGTAAATGTAAACTTTTCTTATCTTTTAAATCCAAGGACACTACCCCCACAATGATTTTGAGAATCCTGAAACGTGAAGGTTATATAGTAAATGCCAGTTGCATTACATGGATAAATCAACCCAGGGTAAAATTTCCCTTTATTAAAATTGGTAGAAACCATCTGCCGTTTTGAGTCGTACATGGTAACTACAATACCATCAGTTTCATTTCCATCATTGCATATATTCAAAAAATACTGCGTGTTTTTACTAAAAACATATGAATATTCAACTTTTGTTTTTGCTCCTCCTTGTCCATCAACTTTAAATGTCTTTAGAAATGTAAAGCCATCCTGAAGATTTGAAATACAAGCATTTGCTTTTGCATCTGCACCACACTGGGCAGTTACCGAACTACCAGAGAGCATAACTGCAACTACTATTACTCCAATGAAATTTATTAACTGTCTCATACAAAAAATATATTTTTTAGCTAATTATCTGTTTTCTGATATCTACAACTTCTTGCCTGATGGCGTTCACATTTTCTTTTGTGATATTTATTGTTGTAGTACTATTACTTTTAGAAACCAACATACCATTCACCTCCACTAAAGTTGGTTCGGCGTATGTATATGTTATTTCTATTTGTGAATAAACCTTCTCAAGATTGAGTATCCTTTTATGCAAGTCAGCAATATGAGGATCCTTGGTGTAAAATTCTAACATCAACTTGATGTTATCTAATGTAATTTTTTGCTCTCCGATTTTCTCAATCAATTTTTCATTATCAGGATTTTTTTCAGACACTTGACAAGTTATGTGCAATGCTTCAAGCCATCCTCCGGTAAGAATTAGTACACTTAATTTAGAGCGTTGATTCTCTTGTAAATAACTATTTATATCGTTAAAATTTTGAGTTGTAATAAGCAACAAGGAGTCAAGATTTTTACTATTAGTTGCCAGTCTTGCAATAGTGCTAAAATCAAAGTATTGACCAATGCTCAAATCATTTGCCAATCCTTGAATTGAATTTAGATAAAGTATAGCATCTTGATTTTCTTCATATATATTGGCATAGCCCAGATCAGTTCCATAGATACCAAGATTGAGGGCTTTATGAAAGTTACTGTTGTAATTTGATGTATTGCTAGGTGTATTTAGCATATCATAGTTGTACTGAGAGCCAGCGTCTTTTAGCAAGTACGATATCTCTAATGGCGATGGTACTTGTTGGATAATATCAGCAATTACCTCTTCAGAAATCATTGGGGCATCTAAGGTAAGATTGTTAAGGCTATCTAAGAAAGCCTGCTCTTCTGATTTCTTTCCGGGCCCGCAAGCAAACATGGCTAGAATTAAAAATAATGGAATTATTTTTCTCATAATTTCTTTATAGATTAAAACAAATGTATATATATCGAAAATATAATAAAACTGAAAATCAAGCAATTACATGATCTTTCTTACACTTATAACTTAATTGGAATCCTTCTTTTGAAATTTATTTCCCAACCCTTCAAATGCTCCAATAAGTTTTTTGAGCCATTCAAAGTACAAGGCGATGTATAATAGAATTGTCATTAGCCAAATTACGCTTACATTAAACCAATAAGTATCAAAATATATACCTAAGAAGTGTTTTTTGGGAGCAAAGAAATGTGTTCTGTAGTCTATTAAATTTGCAGGATTTTTGGGTTCATTAAATACAGGATCAATAATTTGAAGCAACTTACCATCAAATTCTATAATCCGATTTTTAACTGTAAGGTTTCGTACCAAATCTGCAAGACTCTCATTGTAATTTTTATCTTTCATTTCACTTAAGTCATACTTAAAAGTATTCTCAAACCCATAAATTAGTTTCTCCTTTTTTTGAACAGCCAGATTATATTGGTTCAGGTATTTTTTAAAAAGAACATCTAAATAATCACTAATGGATTTACCCATTAATTCACTGAATTTATCCGGATCAAGGGCGACATATAAATCGATACTATTAACATCATTTGAGCCCGCTTCCTCTATCAATTCAGATTTGATTAGTAAGAGATTGATTTTTACTTTTCTTAATTTCTCAGCATCCTTTGAATTGAAATTATCTATGGCAAAGTCCAATCTGCTTTTTAGTTCTTTTACCCAATAGGAGGATTTAAAATCTGCCTGAAGTTCTTTTTTTTCAAATTCATAAAATTTTGATTCAAAATCATTGCTCATAAATTGTCTAACGGCAACTCCTTCATAACCCCACCTTGAGGCCATTAGGTCAGCCACAAAGGGGACCTTTCCTTTTGTGCTAATCGTTTCATTTAGCTTATCAAAATTGAACAATAAACCACTGAGCACCATTTGCGGGATTATCAATAGTGGAATAAGTATATAAACGGTTACAGCAGAATTGAATGCAGAGGAAATATTTAAGCCTATTAAATTGGCAGTACAAGATATTGAAAATAATACCAGCCAGTAAGTTAAGGTCATTCCATGGATTTCGAGAATAAGATTACCAATAACCGTAAATATTATGGTTTGAATGGCAGATAACATAAATAGTATAAAGACCTTTGAAAGCAAATAACTGTTCCAGCTTAAGTTGAGAAATGACTCGCGTTTTAATATTTTTCTGTCTTTTATAATTTCTTCTGCACTCACGGTCAATCCCATAAACAATGCTATGACGATGGCCATCATGATGTAAACAGGGATATTTTCATTAAACCTAAAAATATATTCTTGTCCATCAGGATCGTTTTTGTACCTGATAATAAATGCAAGAATAAATGCCAAGATGGGTGCTTCGAGCAAATTGAT
Source organism: uncultured Roseivirgaceae bacterium (assembly GCA_964507705.1). Lineage (GTDB taxonomy): Bacteria > Bacteroidota > Bacteroidia > Cytophagales > Cyclobacteriaceae > JAAUQL01. The sequence continues at coordinate 42,028 of CAZDRA010000016.1, forward strand.
AAACATATATTGCTTGTTGCTCAATTTTGACAATAAATCTCTTTTTGAAAAAATTATTGATTGTTTGATTTTGGTAGGAATTTTTAAAGAAGTCTGCGGTAGTTCCTTAACCTCTTCGATCTTTTCTGTTTTGAATTTTTCGTCATATAGGTTTTTCCATTGAACCTGGTTCACCTTTCTTTTATTGGTAAACTCCCCATACTCATCAACTACTTTGGCTTCAATGATATTAAATATCTGCTCGGGGTTTACATTACCACACGATTGACATTGTCCTTTTTCAGCTCCTACCTGATTGCTTGCTGCTTTAAAATATGTTACAGCTTCGACTGGAGGACCATAATATACCGGATATCCTCCTACATCCATGATCATCATTTTATCAAACATCTTATAGATATCTGATGAAGGTTGATGAATAACAACAAATATTAATTTCCCTTTGAGTGAAAGTTCCTTAAGCAGGTCAATTACATTTTCTGAATCTCTGGATGAAAGACCGGATGTTGGTTCATCAACAAACATTACCGCAGGTTCGCGGATTAGTTCCAGCGCTATGTTTAATCTCTTTCTTTGACCTCCACTTATCGTTTTATCCAGAACTCCACCTACTCTCAAATCTCTTCTTTGATCCAGACCGAGGGTTGTAAGAGTAGTCATTACTCTTTTATCCAACTCTTCTTCGCTCAAGTCTGCAAAGCAAAGCTTGGCATTGTAATAAAGGTTTTCGTAAACTGTAAGTTCTTCTATCAGTAAATCGTCTTGAGATATGTAACCAATAACACCCTTTATTTTATTTGTTTCATTTGCAAAAAGATCAATTCCGTTGATCTTCAAACTTCCCGATGTTGGCCTGTCAATTCCCGATAAAATATTTAGCAATGTAGTTTTTCCAGCACCGCTGGCTCCCATTATCCCGATTAGTTTTCCAGGTCCTTCAGAAATATTTATATCTCTAAGACCAATGGCACCATTCGGGAATTTTTTCTCCAGGTCTTTGGCGATAAATGAAAGTTTGACAGTTTCAAACTCCGAATTAAAGTTTTTAACAAGATCGCTATAATAAAGTGCATCTCCGCTTGGGGTTTTTATAGTACTGCCATGCGAAAACTGGTTTATTAATCGGGGCTTAATTGCGAATCCATTTAACAAAATTTCTTCTGTACCAAGATATCGGACAAAATACATGTCCACACTTTTTATTCTTATAAAAAGTAATTCACCGGAAATGGAAACATTAACTTCCCTGGCTTTTATTAATTTTTCATCTCTTTCTTTACAAGCGTATAAAATATCTTCCGAATCAAAACCATCATCCTCAGTATGTCGAATAAAACCTTCAATTAATTTATATTCTTCAGCGGTAATATTGAATACCTCAGAAACTGTATTGATGATTTCCATCCTTTGAGATGTAAAATTTCGATCTGAGCCTACCAGCTCAAATAATTTTATCAATACGACAATTTTTTGCTTTTGCGTAAGCGTTTTATTGATCTTTCTACATATGGCAAGCGTCTTTACAGAATCGAGCACAGAAGTCAATTTCTTTTTTTTAGAAACTTCTATTTCCTTGCCGTAGCCAACAAACTCATCATACAATTCGAGGTACTCTTTGATAGAGTCTTGATCGAGGTCTTCTTTGAAGATACTGATAACGAAATTTCTTTCGGTTTCAGTAACTCCTCCGTCCTGCTTTGTAATGATCGCAAAAAGCCTTGTGAGAGCTTTTAGAATTTCTTCACTCATTTTTTAATTTTCAGATATCCTTAGATTGTTCCTCCATAAAAACCCAGTAGAAGGATTTCAATTATGATTGTTAAAATCAAATTGACGTTTTGTGAATTGACTAATACGGTTTTAATTCGAAATCAACATCCACAAGTTCGTCAAACTCTTCTCCCGCTTCTTCCATATCTTCGTCATCTTCATAGAAATACCAATGCACAACTACATTTTCTATATCTTCCAATGCAGTTAATACATCTAGTATTAGTTTGGAGGAAGCTGTATTGAAGTATTCAAGTTTGAAATCAAAAGTTGTTTCAGGGAGTGAATCTTTTGCGTATTCGGCCAGCCAATCTAAAACAGGCTGATAAAATTCTGCTGAATCTTCTGGTAAGGACCTACCTGAAATTTCAAAAATTTTGTTGGTTTTATCTAGTATAATTTTTGGAGTGTCTTCTGTTCCTTCTAAATTAATTATTTCCATTTTATTATTATTTTTTTCAGTTCAAAATTTATTTATCATCGGGGGACGGTTGTTTTTAGAGAGAAAAATGAATGATCATCACCCAAAGGTTCAAAACCAAATTCCAATTTCTGTCCAGACTTCCTTGCCATATCGACAAACCCCAATCCTGCTCCACCTTTTTCTGAAAGGCCAGAACCTCCCCTAATGATATCTTTATAAAGAGCTTTCAAGCCGGCTTTATCAAGACTATTTATCTCATTTAGTTTGTCCCTAAGTCCATCAACCTGATCATTCTTTACTGGATTTCCAGTAGTAATGACATATGATTCCTTAGCTTTACCTATCATAAAAATGGCGGTGTTTAAGTTAATTTTAGCTGCAACGTATTCTTCGCCATGTTTTACAATATTTTGCAGGCATTCAACCATCACGTTAAATACCTTTCTTTTGATTCCGGATTCTTCGCCTATCGATTCCATATTCCTTTCGGCCATGGCTAAAACTGACTTGGTGATTTCCTGAGTAAACTCACCTTCGTAAACCAGAATGATCTTGTTTTCTAGCATCATTTGATGCATGTCATAAATATATTTCATCTTGTTTTTAAATTGTTTTACACTGTTTATTTGATTTATTTTTGAATAAAATATTAATTCTAACTTAGATTGTTTTTTATCATTTTTATTAAAATCTCACGCCGATTAACAAAACATCATCAGTTTGTTTTTGATCACCTTTCCATTCCATCCATTCACTATCAATTTTTTGATGTATTTCGCTCATGGATTTTTTATGATATTTCACAATTGCTTCTCTCAGTCTTCTTGGACCATACTTTCTATTGTCCGGTCCACCAAATTGATCTGGGAATCCATCAGAACAAAAGAAGATAGAATCACCCTTTTTAACATCAATGGTTGTACTGGTAAATTTGGTTTGGTTTTTATAAATGCCTCCTCCAATAGGAAATTTATTACCTTTTATTTCTTCCAACTCATTGGCATTCATAAAGTAAAGAGACCTGTGTGCACCGGCATATGATACCTTATTATTTTTAAGATCAATTTTACACAATGCGATATCCATGCCGTCTTTGGTTTTGGAATCGTCAGTATCTTGTCTCAAAGTTTTTGTTACCCCTCTATCAAGCTCATCCAATATCTCTCCCGGGTCACTTATTTTCCTGCCCTTCACAATATCGTTTAGCAAAAAATAACCAATCAGGGAAATCAAGGCTCCGGGAACTCCATGTCCGGTACAATCAACAGCGGCAAAATAGATCATATCACCAACATTGATATACCAAGGAAAATCACCACTTACCACGTCTCGTGCCTTATAAAAGATAAATGAATCTGGCAGTATTTGTCTGATTACAGCATTGTTTGGTAGAATAGCTCCCTGAATTCTTTTGGCATAATTTATACTTTCAGTAATTTTTCTGCTTTTTGACTGGATTTCAAGTTCAAATTGTTTTTGCTCTGTAATATCGTGAGAAACTACAAGTACAGATTCTAAAGCATTTTCCTCATCAAATTCGGGGATGGCATTTATACTCATAACCCGATCGCCATTAATTGATGGAAAATCCATTTCCTTAGTGACTTTTGCATTTTCAGATTCAACTTGCTTCAGCAGCTCAATCCACTCTTTCTTTATTACCTCTTCAACATCTATATCATTAAGTTTCTTGTTGAGAATATCGCTTGGCTTAAGTCCGGTATATTTCTCGATCATAGGATTTATATAGAACACTTCACCGTCCTGTGTAAATCTTGTGATTAAGTCTGGAGAATTTTCAGATAAGGCCTGCATTTTAGATTTCATCCTTTCTTCTCGCTCTGCCCGACGTCTTTCTGTTATATCTCTGCTATTTAATATTATTCCTTGTATTGCAGGATCAGATAGAAAGTTTGTTGCTGTTGATTCAAGCCAAACTGCACTGCCATCTTTTTTGATATATTCATATTGAATCGTGACAGATTCGAAAGAATTTTCGATCACTTGCTCAAACATTTTCTCAAAGCTATCCATGCCTTCCGGATCTACATGGATTTTATCATTCACCCCAATCAAATCATTTTGAGAATATCCAAGTATCCTTTCAACCGATGGACTGATATATCTAATCGTCCCTTCCTTTTCGTAAATAGCTATAACCTCAGAAGCATTCTCCAGCAAAAGTTGCATTCTGTTTTGCGTTCTATTTACTTCCTCAATTTGGTCTTCAAGGCGTTGATTTGTTCTTTTTAATTCTTCCTGGGTCGCAGCCATTTCTTCAGCATTTTGTCGAAGAACTTCTTGTTGCTCCTGGAGCTCGTTACTCATCGTTTGAGATTCCGAAAGAAGGTTTTTGGTGCGTTCGTTTACTTTTATATTAAAAATTGTTCTGGCAAGAATTATGCTTATTTCACGAACAAAATTAATTTGACTTTCTGTAAACTTATTAAATCCGGCAAACTCTACTACTCCGTAAACTTTTTCCTCTGTCAAAAGTGGAGTAATTAATATTCCTGTTGGCCTTTTATCTCCTAATATACCAGAAGTGATACTTACGTAATCATTGGGTATTTCGGTTCTTAAAATATAATCCTTTTCTACGGCAGCCTGGCCTATTAAGCCCTCGGCAAATTTAAACTTCGCCTTTAAATATTTTTTCTTTCTGTAGGCATATGCAGATTTCATTTCAAGGTACTGGTCAGATGGGTCATCATCATTCAATACATAAAAAGCACCTTGAATAGCACCAATTTTATCAGTTATATAAGCAATCACTGCATCTCCCAGCTCGTCTATAGTATCATGTGATCTCAATATTTCACTTATTTCGGCTACGCCTGTTACTATCAAGTTTCTCTCAGTATCTTGTTTTTCGGTCTCGACCAAACTTGCGCGCATTTCTATTAATGCATTCCCCAGAACATCCCCTTTGCTAGAGGGTTTGAAAATTGCTTTCAAGTCACCCTTGCCAATACTTTCAGCAAATGTCGCTGTTTGTTTTAGTGACTGAACCAGATCGTCGGTAGTATCGGCCATTTGGCCAATCTCATCATTGTATTTTTTATCAATTTTATCAGGCAAAATACCTTTAGAAACTGATACGAGCGAATCTTTAAGAGAGAGCAAAGGGCTAATAAAATATTGAGAAAATAGAAAAGAGATCAAAATCGCAAATACTAATATTAATCCACCCCAAATAATAAATTTCTTCACTACAATAAACGCTTGCTGATCAATTTCAGATTGATCGACTTTTACTTCTATTCCCCAGTTTGTTTCCGGGATGTAATCCCAAACAGATAGTGTTTCAATATTTCTATAATCCAGTGAATACCCAAGTCCGGAATTTCCTTCTGCAGCCTGCTTTATGGCAATTCCTTCTTTGCTTGCCATATTTACTGCCCTATTGAGAGCAGCCTCTTTATCAAATTTTAATGGGTTTAGAAACAATACAATATTTTCGCGTTTTTGGGCAACGATAATTTCTACAGTTTCTCCCATCTCCATGTCTTTTGACAGCCCTTCGTATATTGAGTTGATATTAAAAACGATAAAGCATAAGGTATTTGTAGCCTGTAAATCACCTACTGAGCCGCCAATGGATATCATAAAATCATCATTAGTTTTAAATACATCGCTAAATACTTTTTCTGCATGCGATCTATTTGAAAATGAATTATCTGTTGCTTTGATTACTTGTTTTATATTATTGCTTTCCCCTGGATCAGTATCAATAATTATTTTTCCTGCTTTGTCTGTGAGAATGATTTGATTTGCACCTATGGACTTTTTAATGGTTTTAAGAGCATTTTCTGCATCAGTCAAATCGACTGCCTCTGAATCATCTTCCAAAAGTAGCATTGAATCTTCCATGCTTTCTTCCAGAGTGGTATCGCTTTCAATCGTAGAAAAATCTTCTGTTTCATTATTAATCGAATGAAATACTTCAAAAGCTGATATTAAATCAATATCCGTTTTTGCAGCATGAATAAATGCCTTGATTTTTTCTTTGTTTACATCAGCAAGCGCACCCAGATTTTGCAAGTATTTTTCCTGCAACATGTTTTTCCTAATGGAGTAGGAGATAAACCCTGAAGTGCAAATTGTAACAACAACGAGTGAAAGAATCAGTGTTGTTAATTTACCTCTTATGCTTATATTCTTAAACATCTAATTTTTTCTTATTTAGTTACAAATCACTTTCTTTTTTATCATCAGATTTTTTCTTAGCATCTTTCTTATTAGTTTGTTTTGAAGCGTTTTCAGAAAGCTTCAAAGACTTCATGATGAGATTTTCGTCTGATGTTGATATTTCTTTAAAAGATGCAATTTCTGCTACATGGGTTATTTCACCATTTTCGGTTATTGGTAAAATAGCGAGGTGTTTTGGTGAGGCTTTGCCCAATCCGGAAATAATCGTAATATATCCTTCCGGGATATCACCAATGTTTATAGTCTTTCCTTCTTTGGCTACCTGTCCTGCAAGGCCTTCACCAAATTCATATTTTACTACTTCGCTTTCAGCAAGGTTGAAAGCAAATGTGACGAAGTGTTTTATGTATCTTTTGCTTTTTTCTTTATGAACCAAATACAAAATTCCCTGGCTTGCCTCTATTTTCATACAAAGGTTTGACAGCAACTTTTCGTATCGCAACTCCTGGTCTTTTATGTCCTTTACCCCAGACTGGATATGCTTAACTTGCTTCTCGATATTTTCTTTTTTTCTTTTTTCTTCTTTTTCCTCCGCGACTTGTTTTTGGGATTCAGTTTTTTCGATGTATATAATTTTCTCAGCTGTTTTTGTGTTATTCAGCAAGTATAAACCGAAAATTATTGAGCCTAATCCCAATACAAAGGTCATTCCAATTATAAAATAGGTTTGATTTAGTACAGGGTTCAGTTCTTTTACTATGGAAAGATCTATCTTCCCGGAAACTTTTTCAAGTTCAAGGGGCAGGTTGTATAAATTGAAAACTGAAAATAATATGCCTATTATAAAGCATATGGTGATGATATTTAACTTGTTATAAAAGGATTTCATAAATTATTTATACTGTTTATGAATTTCAAACATTAATTCTATAATACTTTCTATACTCAAAGTATAGTTAATCTTTGCTATACTCAATGCTGCAGATGGCATAGTATCAATCATGCATTCCTTTGGATCTTGAACAACTGTAAATCCACCATTATCACTAATTTTTTTCATGCCCTTTGCTCCATCCTTATTGGCTCCTGATAGTAATATTCCTATCAATTTATTTTTATATGTATATGCCGCAGTTTCCATTGTAATATCAATTGATGGTCTGGAATTATTTAACATTTCTTCTGTAGAAAGACTAAAATAATGACCAAGCTCCACAGATAGATGATAGTTTGCCGGAGCGAGATAAACCTTTCCTCTTTTAATTGACTCTTTGTCATATGGCTCAATTACATCTTTGATACTTTTTATTGACAAGGCCTCGATAAAGCCGTTTCTAACATGCTTCAATCTATGTAAACTCATTATTATTGGCAGAGGGAAGTCTTTAGGCACTTGAGATAGAATCTTTGTTATGCCTTGAAAACTACCAGCCGAGCCTCCAATTACGATAGCTTTGAAATTTTTATTTAATTCAGGGAATTTCATATTCAACTTGCTATCTGCTCTACTCTTTTATTTTTTTATAAATTTTCTCTTCATTATTTGCCACAATAAACTTGTTAGCTATTTCACACCATATCAATGACTCCTTTGACCCAATAGCTAAGTAACCATATTTGAATATGCTCTCATGCAGTTTTTTCAATACATCGTTTTGTAAGTTTTGATTGAAATAAATCATTACATTTCTACAGATTACGATATCAAATTTGTTGAAAACTATTCCTTTCACAAGATCATGCCTGCGATAAGATACCCTCTCCACAAGGGATTTATCCATATAGGCAAGACCATTTTTAACTTCGAAATACTTATTTAATTCATTCTCGCCTCTAAATCTTACATAGTTCTTTTCATTCAGTTCCATGTTTTTAACAGTATAGACACCACTGCGTGCACGATTTAGTATTTGATCGTCAATATCTGTTGCGATAATTTTTGAAGAATCTAAAATACCCATCTCTTTAAGTAAAATAGCCATTGAATAAATCTCCTCACCAGATGAGCATCCAGCATGCCATATACTTACCTTTTTATGATTTAATAGGATATTGGGAAGAATTTTATCTCTCATAATCCTCCAAAAAGAAGGATCACGGAACATTTCTGTAACATTGACAGTTATCTCAGATATAAATTCTTCGAAAAATTTGGGGTCATCAGTGATTTTTTTAGTGAGTGCGTCCACACTTCTAAATTTATAAAGCTCTATAATCCTCAATATTCTTCTTTTGAAAGAGGAAATGGCATAATTGGTAAAATCAAAACCATATTTGGTTTTGATTACTTCGGTGAGTTTCCTAATATCTACAATATGAATTTCTTGCATTGGTATGCTTTTCTCAAGTATAAATTTTGACTAGTAAAATTTGTCTTTTAATAAATATGTGTGCAAGTCATCAGTTAGGCTATATAAAAAAGTACGGTTTTTTATATTTTGTAAATTTTGAATTATTTTTTAGAAAAATATTCCGAATACAGGGGTAAAACCATTTTATGAGACATTATACTAGATATTCAATTTTTCACGCGAGGTTCAAAATATTTTATCGGAAAGGAGCAAAAATGAGTAGTAAATTTTATCTTGATATAATCCTAATTATTTGGTGTAACTTTTGCTTTCATCTTTAACTATTTCAAGCACTGTTAATTTACAAATACAAGTAGTAGCCTTTTAGTAATGATTTAAATTGATCTGTATAAGTGCCATCATATCTTTTGATTATCAACTTGTCGGTTTTTAACTTTTCAAGTTTCCTGGATAATAAAGTAACAATTCCTTTGGGATTTTTTGCTTCAACATTAGCAATAATTAATTGTTTGATGGGATACAAATATTGCGACTCGCAAAGTCGAATCAATTTTATTGTTTCAAATGGAGGAAGTAAAATTGAGGCTATCCCAGTTTCACTTAGTGAATGAGCAATGATGCCAACCAATGCTTTCAAAGTTATTCCGGATTCATGCTTTGCTTTGTTGATTTTATCTTTTGATGATTTGAGCTGATTTTCGAAAAATGGAGGATTGGAAATTATGAAGTCATACTTATTATTTAATAAAGCAAAATTTTTAATATCATCATGATGGCACGTTACCCTGCCACGCCATGAACTATTTGCAATATTATTTTTTAATTGTTTATAAGCATCAGTATCAATTTCAACGCTGTCAATTTCACAATTGAATTGTTGTGCTGCCATTAAGGTAAGAAGCCCTGTGCCTGCGCCAATATCTAATATTTTGCCAGGAGATATTTCCGGAAGCCAGGCACCTTGGACACAAGCAAGAGTAGTGACCTTCATGGCACATTGATCCTGAAAGATGGTGAACTGCTTGAATCTGAAATAATCCTTTGACATTTGATGATTGAGAGATATTGTGATTTAGTGACAGTTGATAGTTTGAAGTTAGCAAAATAAGGATTGATGGGTGAATGACAAATCTTTGGACCATGTTGAACTAATCCTCCTTTCAGTCGGAAGCTTGATATAGTGCAATATATAGAATTGTGGTTTTAACTTTTTTGATACATTTAAAAAATAAAATCATGATACAAAAAAACACAACCCTTGTAGAACGAGTGAAAGAGACTATACCTGAGTTTGAAGTTTTATGTTGTAGGCAGGCCTGCGATAGTGATGATAGTGTTGCTAAGAAATCAGATTTTAAAAAAATAGATTATATCAAATTCCAAAAAATAGGAGTCAACTATTTTATATTAAAAATACTACCCATCGTTTTTCTATTCAATTCCAGGGTAGTAGCTCCCAGAGAATATGGTGCAATTTCATACGGATTGAAATGTACAATTATGCTTTCGTCTGTTATACCAATATTGTTGCTAAGTGAAAAATCTCCATCATTCAAATAATATCCATCATCTGCAAACAACTGATTTTCTTTTATACCTTTCATCTGGTTTAATCCAGTTATCTTCTGAAATATGATCTTTAGCAATGTAACGGATTCCTCAGGTTACTAAATGCCGCAGCTTAAAATCCTAAATAATATCCGCCAGGTAAATACTAGCTTATTGCGGAACTCAAAACTTTCAATTTATTATGAAGTTAAAGCGGGCTACAACCTCTGATTTTATTATTGAACCGGCTATTATTTTTATACAATATTAGCATTTCGTGCTCTTTCTTTTGTTTAATTCTACTATAATAAGTTCTCCATTATTTTTCCATGCTCTCGCTGCCCCTCATTTACAAGGAGGGATTGGTTGTTTTTTCAATTGCATCGATGTAAAGACAAAATTCAAAAACTTGCTTCATAAAAATCATATCTTATTGTTTGTCTAAATCAAAAGAAATTGAAAGCCTTGAGCCGGAATTGACATTGCAAGTTGATTTCAGATTAATTGTAATAGAATTTCCGTATTGTTCGGTAGATGCGATTAATTGCTTAGAGCCATCAAGTTTAACAGATATATTACTTCCTTTTATATCTTCAGGTGCGGCCAGTACAATATTCTTTATTTGAGCGGTACCAAATTTAACTTCTATGTCAGCCTTTTGTACTGAATGGGTTTGAGCTTGCGAAAACAAGCCCCATGCAGTGGATGTAGTAAAGAAAGAAGCATGGTTTTCAGGTTCGAATGCCGGCTTAAAACCTATTGTTTGTTGAGGACCGTCGTATATAAAACCCTGCAAGGCCAATAGCGAAGACCAGCTACTCATTGCTCTGGTATAAAAATCTCCGCATTCATCTTCGCCAAACGGACTTCCTGTACCAAATACACAGGAGTTATTGGCCAAGTGCACTTCTCCTTCTGAACGAAACCTTCCATTGTATCTCCCCGATATGGCCTTAACCATACTAAGTCCCTCATTTTTCATTCCGTATTGCAGCATAGTTGCTGCTGCTGCGTACTCAAAACCACTCATTACTTCATTGTAATATAGTATGGTGTTTTCAGGTGGTGTGTCAGGGTATTTAAACATAAACCATCCTGTATCGCCCGTTCCAAGAAAATCTCTGAAACGTGGTCTATATCCTTTTCCTGAATCAGTGAATTTGTTGTTTTTGTAAATTTTCGACAAGGCCATCTTTGTGCGATCTACAGGGTATAGCTGACCAAGATTTAATTGGTTGGCCCACCACTGACCTAGTAACATATCCAAAGAAATCGCATCTGTCATTACTAATGTGTTGGGTAAGTTCTCCGTTTTCTCTTTATAATGGCCTAGTTTCTCATCCCATAGTTGTTCGTTTTGGTTTGCAATACCTACGGTCCAAATATCATGATAGTTGGCAGCGGATTCCTTGTCATCCATAATAAGAGCCATTTGTTCGCACGCTTTTAATGCCGCCATATATAATGAGCCAATCCATGGTGAAGTGCCAGATACGTTACAATCTAATGTGTTGTGGTGGCTACCTAACATCATTCCGTCTTTGTCACTGTCAAAAGTGAATATAGTATAGTCTATTGCCTTTTTAGTGCGTAGCCAGACCTCTGATAGAAAATCATTGTTGTCAGACAACAGATGCTCTCGGTAAACTCCCAATATAGAACCAAAATGACCATCAATTGCATTCTTCCACTCGCCGTCTCTCGAAGGAAGTAAGCCCTCTTCTGTAATAGTGTTTAAGTCTTGTTTTCTAAGAATTCGGCCTAATTCAGGAAATACACGGGCATGTCCTTGAGCATAATGGCCAACATGTTTGCAGTTACCAAACCATTCTTCTTTAAAAGATGTGCTTTCCCATAATCCAAAATAGCCATCTTTCGTCCAGAATGATGTTGGTGATTTTAATACACATAAATTGGATGATATACGGTCTAAAACATAGCGTGGAATGTTAGATGAATACATGGTTTCGTGATACAATTTTGTGGTAGACTCTAAATAGTTGAAATTTTCTTTCACGTACTTATCAACTTCATTTGCATCAGCCCACCAGTTTTCGTACTGACTGCCGCCTTCCACAAAATGCCAAAGAGGAATATCGCCATGGCCAAATGTCCCTTTTGGGAAATGCCAGCTCAGTACAAAAGTGATGGTTTTCTCTTCCCCAGGTTTCAGCGAGAAATCTTTGGCAAGTGCTCCGTCCACAGTTACTCCTTTCTTAGGGCTTGATGCATTCTTTTCGCCCAATAACTTACCATCTTCCATGAAATCTTTAAGTAAAGAAGAATTATTTTTCCATGAGGATGTGTAGCTAGCATTGGCTTCGTAGATGGAGAGTTGCATGCTACCGTCGTTGCTGGTCATATTTAAACTAGTGATGTCTTTTCCTGTAATGATGGTGTTTTTGTTATCACCATATCCTCGACAACTTCTATCATCTGGTCCAACGATGGTGTCATAACCAGTAAAACCAACAGCGTTTTGCTGTGCACCCAATACGCTCACTTCGATGGTTTCCGATGTTGGATTGCTTACCTTAATATTAAATATACCACACGGGATGGCTGAGTTTTTCAAATCCATTGGTATTAATGGATTATATGCTTCCAGTATTACATCGACAGGCAGTTCATCATCTCTAAAGTTATACCATCCTAAAGGATACTCTCCCTGAAAGCTAAGGCTGTCCATTGCCTGAAAAGAACCTGCCGAAGAGGTTTGAAGAGCCTTTACAACTGTTGCGTTTTTTGTTTTGGTACGCAAGGCAAAGAAGCTATTAGGCACAATCCCGGATCCGGCACGTTCCTCAAAATTGTTAAAAATTTGCCACCACTGACGTTCGGCTTTTCCATTCATTCGGATAACACTACCACCTACAGCACCAATCGGAAAGTCTAAGCCTGTAAGGTATTCACCCTGATAGGTGACAGGTGGGTCAATAGCCACTTTTTTCTCAAAACGACTTTGTTCGTCAACAGTAGTTGAATTCTGGCAACCTTGGAGTGCCAATGAGAACGTCGCCAAACATATTATTAGTACACTATACTTTCCTTTTAGATAATCTTCCATATTATTCGATATGTACATATTAACTTTGTAAACTATGTCTCTTTACCGTACCTGAATGCTAACAACGGTTAGTATAAGAATAGTAGCGGATTTCAAGGCACTTGTCTACAATTTATTACCAAACTTTGTACAAAGATACTGCCTTTGAATTTAGCACAAAACCGCTATTATTTTTATATAGTGTGTGTGCTGGCATTCTATTTCACTGGTTGTCTTATTATGGTTTTCCAATTTTCTGGTTTGGCTTTTCTAATGTCGGAAAGGTAAATTTCGTGATGCTTTCCGCTTAAAGAAAGATTGTTTTCTGCTATGAAATTATGAACTTTTGCAATTGTCGGTCCTTCATTTTCAAATGGTCCGATATGCAACGTTTGTGCAGATTTTCCTTCTTGAAATGATGTAAACTCAATTTTAGGAAGTGCTTCAAGATTTTTTTTGTTTCTTACTTGCTCAATGGCAACTTCTATATGTTCTTTTGTTACAATTTCGGGTTGCATTATCATTGCTGTCCATTTCCAATCGTCTTTTTTGTTAATGTCAAATTCTCGCATATCATCAACCCACCAAACTCCTTCTAATGGCATTACTCCAAAATCTACTTGTAAATCACTTTTTTTGATGAAAAATTTTACCGCATAAGAAATTGTATATAATGCTTCTACTGCATTCTTATATTCAACCGAAGTATTTGGGTTTCCTTTGCCGTTAATCATCAAAAAATTCATTTTAGGAACTTCTACAAATTCTATTTTCTTTGCAGATGGTTTGTAAAGATATTTTAATTCTTTTTTGTAGTCTATTTTTTTCATAATTGTTATTTTATTGGTAGATAGATTTCTGTTGTTAAGTCATTTGGTTCTGTATTAATTAATGAGTTTAAGTATTTGTCAAATAATTCAGCATTGCGTAGTTCGTAGTTACTCTTAAATAACCATTCCTTAAAAATCAATTGGTAAATTAGATTAAAATTTGAGTATTCGCCTTTAAAAGCAAAAACTGCAAATTTTCCACCTTTGATTTCCTTTATTCCAATTTCGCCATTTGGTTCGATATTACTTTCAATGCTTAAACAGGCATTATATTCATAATTTTTATTATCAGATATTTCAGGATTATCGTATGAAATTCCGTATAATTCTGTTTGTTCATTTAATAGATTATTTTCTTTTGCAAATTGAAAAAGTGTGTTCCACGCCTTTCCTATTTTTTCCTTTTCGTAATTTCCAAAAACACGAATAAATGCAACTTTTTTATTTGGAATTGTTTTGATTATGGGGTCAAAATCAAAATTTATTTTTTCGGGGCTTTTATTATCAACTTTACTGCTTGATGAGTTATATTTTTTTTTGTAATTGGTTGGTGAAATACCGAATTTCTTTTTAAAAGCACTACTAAATGAAGATGGGGTTTCATAACCAATACAGTAAGAAATTTCTGTTATTGTTTTTTTTGAAAAACGAAGTAATTGTGCTGATTTTTCAAGTCTTTTACGTTTGATATACGAGTTTAGAGGCTCGTTTAAATATGATGAAATAATTCTGTGAAAATGGAATTGCGAAAAATTTCCAATTTCCGAAAGTTCCTTTAATTGAAAAGATTTTTCAATATTATCTTGAATGTAGTTTAATACTCCATTTATTCGTTCGGAATAATCATTTTCTATATTGTATTTTTCTGCCACTTAAACTGTTTTTATTAAATGCAAAAATCACAATTATTAAAGTATTCTACTTTTTCATTCTTGCTTTTGTTTCAATTTTAGACTTCTGCTCGTCCTGCTTGGGTATTTTTGTTCGTTCAACGGTTGGTATATGAATAGTAGCGGATTTCAAGGCACTTTTCTTTCAATTTATCACTGAAGTTCATACAAAGATACTCACTTTGAATTAATGATATCCAGAACTCCCTGCGGTCTTGCCGCAGGGATAGTCAATTTTAAAGATTTTCTTTACAAACGGAATTGCTTTTTGAAGTGAGAAATAAGCTCCTTTAAAATTAACATTAATCATTTCATCAAAAAGATTTTCTGTTGTTTCTGAAATAGGCGACAATTTTATTTGAGCTGCGTTTATATACAAAACATCAATGCCACCAAAATGACTTTCTGTTTCAGAAAATAATTTATCTAAATCTGTAGAATTAGAAATGTCTCCTTGTACGCAGTAGCAACCAGAGCCTAATTCAGCTTTTGTTTTCTCTAATGCTTCTTGTCCTCTTTCGAAGACTACAACTTTTGCTCCGTTTTTTACGAATAATTTAGCTGTGGCTAATCCGATTCCACTAGTTCCTCCAGTAATTACGGCTACTTTGTCTTTTAATTTGTCCATTATTTAATTGTTTTTATCACAACAACATTGTTGCTGTAAATTGGACAACTAAAAATAAATGGTGTTACAAAAGTCTGTTTAACTTTGTAAACTATGTCTCTTTACCGTACCTAAATCGGAGAGGGCACACGAGTTGATGAAGGGCTGAACGTTTATCTTCCTGAAATGGACCTGCTATATTTGACTTTTACAAGCTTAACTTACTGTCCAGTCAAATATAGCAGGTCCAATGTGCAGGTTTTATTACTCAATTAAATATCTCCTTTTATGTTTTTTACCTATTTGTTCAATTAAACTTTCTAAGTTTTTGCGCTGTTTACCTTTAGTTTCTTTAATTAATGGTAGTAAGCGATCTGTTACAAATTGCTCTGTTGCTATTGATGTTAAAATATTGTTTCCCCAAAAGTTCATTTTAATATTTTTAAGTGCATCAATCGAATATGATATGGCCTCCTCTGTAAAGTCTTCCAACTTCAAGTCATTCATTTTTCTAAAAATTACATTACTTAATATTTTGCGATATTTAGAATTAGGAATATTAAATTCAGAAATATATTCCTGTCTTTTATCCTCACGAATACAATTTGATATTACGTTTGGTACTCTATCTGTAAACATCCACTCTGTACTTTTGGATTCAAAGAATTCAACGAACCATTCAAGCCACCAATTAATTGGCCCAATATCAAAAACAAGACTATTTTGACGATCTTTGTTAAGAGCTAATTTATCAGATAAGTTATATGCTAATTTAATATTCTTTAATTTCAATAGCTTAACAAATAAATCTTCTTGTCCTCTCCAGTTTAGTTCGTCCATGTGACTTAGTAGTTCAAAATTTTCTTTAGTTAAGCTTTCAGAACTAAATGTTAGCAAGTTTTCAAGTGCAATAAAAACTGATTTTTGATCCTCAAGGTTAGAGATTGAATAGCATAAGGCAACTTTTATTATTCCATTACTTTTATGAATATATTTCTCAATATATGGAATCAAATCTTTTCTTTTCGAACAGATATTATATAGTGCTCCGAGCGCCCATTCTGAATTATCACTATTGTTACGCTTAACAATCTCTATTAAAGATTTGACATGATTAGTCTTAAAAACTGAATAGTCAATATTGTCTTCTTCAGAAAACTGAATGATAAAATATATTTCTACTGCAATTTTATCAATTCCAGAAACTAGAAGATTAAGTGAGATCTTTAGTCCCTCATTATTCCTACAGTTTTGTAAATAATTGCACAAAACTTCAAGTTCTACTTCTTGTTCTTTTATTGTTTTTTGAGGATCAAAAAAAGTTGAAAAAACATAGTTAGTATTAAATCCTTCTAGTATATTTCCTAGAGCAGAATCAAATCCATCAAATTCTTTGACTTTCTTGGAGTTTATTTTTTCTTGGACTTGTTTACATAAAGCTGATAAGTGGGGAAGATCATCTGCCGATATATATTTTTTTATATTCCGTCCTATCTCACTACAAAAATTATGATCATCACAATTATCCACAAGTAAATTCAAGGCTTCATTTTTAAAATTATACCCTAATAAGTCTATGACACAACCAGCAGCGGAACCTCCCAAAGTATTTTTTTTATTAATTAACCTTTTTAAAGTAGGAATATGAGATTCTGATAAAGGGACAGTTGTTCTTAATTTGTGTCCTACTTGACTTTGCCAATGGAAGTCTTCATTTTTATTAGTTTCAATTTTAGATAAAAGTTGTTCTACAATTTCGCATTGATCGACTTCCATATATTTGACAGCTGATAATGCTAGCTCAAAATCAATATTTATTAAAGTTTCTAAAAACTTATTGGCATTCTCTTTATTTAATAAACTAAGTGTAAGATATAAAGCTTGATCCCATCGCCTATAGCTAAGTTTTTCTTTAAGTATTTTATTATTATCAACAAAAAGTGCCGCTAATCTTGAGGCTGCTAAGTATTCTGTTACAGATTGATGAAAGAAGCTAACCCTTCCATTAACAATTGGAATAATTAATTCTTGGCTTACTAACCAATTTATTATATCCACAGCCGAAACAGACAATTCTTTCAATTGTATTAAATCCTCTTCGATATACTTTCTTAACTCTTCAGTCGTGTATGTCTCTTCTCCATTATCCAAAGCTTTCATTGCTATTTTTGATAGAGGATCTAACAAATTAATATTGACTTGAAATCTTTCATTCAGGCGTCTGTTAATCAAATTCATTAAGGTAGAATAAACTTTTTGTGGATTAGTATCGTCCTCAATTTTAATATTCTTTTCAAAAATGAGTTTAAAGAAAAATGGTTTTTGTAACAAATTGATAATCTCATTTTTGAATAGGCCTTTCAATTCAAATTGATTTTTTACTAAACTTGCTTTGATAAAATCCTTATCAATAGAATCCAAATTATACGCTGGGAATTCTAATTCTTCAAGCCCATCAATAGTGCGTGATGAGATTACAAGAGAAAACGAATATTTCTTGAGTAGCTTTGTAAAATCAGAATTCCAAGTTTTGGCCTCAATATATTTCTTAGGAATTTCATTAAATGCATCAAAAAATAATTTAACATTAAAGTGCGTGCATAAAAATTCTAGATTCCACCCAACAGGAATGTTTTGTTCTAGTAAGTCAACAATATCTCCCTGATAGAGTTTTAAATCAACATATATTGGTATAATAGTTTCATTTAGTTGTATTGTATCTTCAATACAATTTGTTCCAAGGGATTTTGAAAGTCTTGAAACAATAGCTTTTATGGAATAACTTTTACCACCGCCAGGAAGCCCAATAAGAATGAGTTTATCAGGTCCACTATCAAGCAGTTTTTCAATTGGTGCTTCGTAAAATCTATAATCGTAATTATCTTTTCCTCGAATTTCAATAGGATGAACGATTAGAGGTAGGTGTAATTTTGAAAGATTAAAATCTGCATTTTTAACAGCATATCTATTAAGACTGAGGACAAACTCGGAAGTTAATATTTGTTTTGATGTTTGCTTAATAATTTCAACAGATAACAAGTCATCAAGCAATTTCAATATTGGAGAATGATCTCTTGTTCCATTAGAATTTTCTATTGTCTGATAATCAATTAAATGAATACCAAAATTTCTTCGCCAATAATCCTTTTCTTGAGTACTTACATCCGCCATGATAGCATAATGATCTCTAGCTCCACCTTTGTAAGTATTTATTAACAAATCTTTTAAATATAGAAAGTCAGGATCTCTCAATCCAAAACCAATGTATACAATTGGTCTACTTAGCATTAGGGTTTTAGTAGAAACAAGTGCATGGTGTAATTCTCCACCAATATTTAAAACTCTATATTGTTCTCTGGTTAATATTATGGTATCTGAATTTTCGGCATCACCGTGTAGTTTGAATAAAAAATTATTCGCTCTCGCTCCAACAATTTCAGCAGTTTCAGTAAGCTGATTATTTACAACGGTTCTTAAATATTCATTTGGTTTCCATTTTTGGAAACTCAATTCCAAAAGCTTATCATAATTTGTAGTTATATAACAGGTTGGTCCTAATGAAATTATTTTTTTATGTATTTCCTGTGGCTGTGCTTTTCCTAGTCGACTTGCTTTTCGAATGAATTCAGCAAATTGAGGTTTGCTTAATTTGTCAAATCCATAGCTAGT
>CAZDRA010000017.1:0-57045 GCA_964507705.1 uncultured Roseivirgaceae bacterium
TATCATCTGTTTGAGCTTTTTAAACAAAATACTGTTACAATTAGAACTTAGCCGATCAAAGTAACCACAGAGTCTTATAAATCAAATTCAAGTTAGTATTTATAAAGCTTGGGTTTACCTTTACTATTTAACTTAAACCATTTTTCTACTTTTTTCCCTTTATGATATTCTCCATAATATTCTAATTCTCCAACCTTATTATAAAACTTCCATTCACCTTCTTCTAACCCATTTTGAAACGCCCCTACCTGAACCAAATATTGTTGATCATTGTAAAATTTCCAGTCACCGCTTGGTAATCCTTCAACATAAAACCCAGTTCTTTTCAAATTGCCACTATCAAAATAAAAAAACCATTTTCCTTCATACAACCCATTTTTGAAAATTCCTTTCTTTGTTAATTGACCTGTTTCATTAAAATATATTGAACTGTCTTGCTGAATTCCACTATGCCAATTTTCAATTGCAATCAGATTCCCATGATCATTGAAATACTTGATATTACCATCAAGTAGATCATTGATATAATATTCTTCGGAGCTCAACTCCCCCGATGGATAATAGAAAATCCACTTTCCTGTTTTATTACCATTTTGCAAATTCCCTTCTGCCTTTAAGACGCCATTAGCGAAATATATTTTTTTCACCTCTTGTGCTACACTATTTAGTGATATGGTTAAAAAACACAATAGAGAAAAATATAGATTGTAGTTAAGTCGCATATTAGAATAATCTAAAACTTTTTATAATGTTGATGAAATGTGGATAAATAAATATATAATAAAGTGACAAATAATTGAGGCAACATTATATATTTACCACACTTAATATGAAACAACAGTCTGATCTTATTTTTTCAATTATATAAATGCTATACAGGCAACTTCACAAATTTTATATCTCTTACAGAGTCAATGGCGAAGTTAATTTGGAATGGATCGAAGGAATTAATTTACGCCATGCCAAAGAAAAAATCGAGATGAACCACGCAGAAACATCTGATTTGATGGATTGGACAAACGAAAAAAAAGAAGACCTCAATAAGTATCTTGATAAAATTGAAGCAAAGAGAATAGCCAAAGAAGAATTACTGAAACAAAAAGAAGAAAGTAATTCAAATTTCACAGACCTTCGCAATTAGGAGATATTTTCTATTAAGCATTATTTCCTTCAAGCGTAATTACAATTTCCCCTCTGGATCAAAATCATTTAATATATTCAATAGAGTGAGATAAGAATGCGCTCAATTTCAGAAATAAAGTAGACTGATTTAGAACCTTCCGTACCATGTTACAACCTGTTTGTAGACTCTAAAATATTCCATCCCAAAACTATGTGTAGCTTTATTGGGCGTAAAACAAAAAAAGCCGATCAATGACCAGCTTCATGTTATTATTTTAATTTAGTAATCTTTTTAGGTGGCAACGGATGGTTCACCTTTCCCTTGCAGTTTAGCAATTCTAAATGCTTTCCTTTCTTTGTATCCACAATAATCACATTTGTGAAATTTCATCAATTCTCCTTCATCCACCTCGGTAGGCGATTCAAGGATTTCTTCCTTCACAACTTTTAATGTTTGGTAATTACATTCAGGACATTGAAGGGCAATCAAATGACCGGCATATTTCTCAATTTTTGTAAATCCCGTTTCTTCATCAATCCAAACATCATAATCAACTGAAAATACATTTTCTTCAGCCTGCATTCCTTCATCGAGGTAAACATCTTCCTCCTCTTCACTAAGCAATTTCATTGCTTTTCCTGTCTTTGGAGATACGCGTGGAGTAAATCGTAATTTTTTAAGCCTTTTTTCTACATAGAATGGGTAGTAGAATTTTAGTATGTTTGATATGATCACACCCACTATCAATCCCATCATTACAGTTACAAATAACCTCACCAAAACCCATATCAGCTCACCTTCGGGATAAAGTGTATTTATATAAATACCAATAGCAAAAAGTAATACTACTGAGGAATACCACAAATTGTTAATCTCATGTCTATTTATAAAATCGTATCTTTTTTTATAATCCCGAGTGGCCAGAAGACTCAAGAAATGGTAAAGGAGAATAATCGCAGCAATGCCTGCCAATCCATATGCCATTAATTTTCCCCACTGATTCCAAGTTTCAAGATATAGGTATGCGTTCATCTTATATAATGTTTAAGTAAATTCTATGCTTTGTGCCTTAACAATCTGACAAATAATTAATTATTCAAACGGTTTTATTTTGAATATAATGTCAAAGTAAGTTATAATTTTTCCAAATTCTTATCTTAAAACCATTGATTATTCTATAATACTTACAAAAGTAATCTATGTCTATAAAAATTTTAAATTCATTTTTTTATAGACATAATCTTCGTTTTCCTTCATTGAAGATGCATTTAAAAATATCTACCCGAATATCACTATATAATCGATATCTCATTTGTATTTGTAATTGTTTATTTACTATTATAAACGTACTTTAAAAAGGAGCTTTCGAGTATAAATTCTTAACGTACATATTCTCCAATATGCTAACCAATAGAAGTAAATAATTAACTGTTATAATTAATATTAAAATTCATGGCAAAGAAAAAATCATTTTCTACACTTATTAAAAATTCCCCAACACCAGTATTGGTTGATTTTTATGCCGAGTGGTGTGGTCCATGCAAAACATTATCTCCTATCGTTAAGCAAGTTTCATCTGCGTTTCAGGGCCGGATGAAAGTAATCAAAGTAAACGTTGATAAAAACCAGAGTGCCTCCCTAAAATATGGGATAAAGAGTTTACCGACGCTTATTCTTTTTGACAAAGGAGTCATTTTATGGAGACATTCCGGTATGATGTCAAAAAGAAACCTTCAGCACACCCTTGAAAAACACTTAAATTGATATTGTAATTATTGTGACACAAGGTAATTACATTTTTAAGCATGCTCTATGATGCTTATATAAATGGTTTAACAAAAGTCTTTATGATCGCATAGCACAGCTCACTTTTCTCAAAAATACTCATATGGCCACTTTCTGGAATTATGTGTGCATTTTTCTGATTGAGGATTTGTGCCATCCTCTTTGACGTTTCCAGTGGTATATTTTGATCAAATTCACCAGAGATTAAAAGGACCCTTTTTTTATATATCTTTAATAAATCCATGCTGTCTCTTCTGTCACGCATAGCAGCAGCATATTTTACTACAGATTCTGATTTAATTAATTTGCCTTCTTCACGGATCAATTCTATAATTTTACTATGAAGATTTACGGTCTTAGGATAGAAAAGCGATGGGACAAAAGTCTTGATAAAAGAGTCAACTCCATTGTTTCCAATAAACTCAATAAGCTTATTTCTATTCTCTTTTTTATCAATAGAATCTTCAAATACTGAGGAATTTATCAGGCCAATTTCCTTAAAAAAATCAGGGTATTTTCTTAATACTTCCAAAGATATGTACCCACCCAGTGAATGGCCAATTACAATACATTGTTCAATGCCAAGACTCTTGAGCCATGATACTATTTGATCGCCAATTTGCTCAAGAGAGAAATCACCTTTGGGAAGTGGGCTTTTTCCAAAGCCGGGTAAGTCAGGGCAAAAAATCCTAAAATCGTTGGATAGTTCTTTGCTTAATGATTTCCACAATGTGCTATATTCACAAAAACCATGGATTAAAACAATTGGAATTTTTTGGCTTTCTGCTTGTCCCACATGAGGTGGATGGTTTGTATGGTCAGCTTCAAAATAAGATAACTGAGGCATCATTAAGATTGAACATACTCCGGCTCTAACAATTTGATAACTGCGCTAACTATACTCTCGCTATCGTAGTTACAATCTTTATGCAATTGTTCAATTTCTCCATGCTCGATAATTTCATCAGGAATACCCAGTCTCACAACTTGAGCTGAATAATTGTTATCAGCCATAAATTCAATAATAGAGGAGCCAAAACCTCCCGGTAAACAGCCATCTTCAATGGTAATTATTTTCTTATATCCCGAAAATACCTCATGCAACAATTGAATATCTAGTGGTTTTGCAAAACGCAAATCAAAATGAGCAGGGCGCACACCAGATTCACGTAATTCTGCGCAAGCTTCAACTGCGTAATTGCCAACATGACCAAATGATAAAATAGCAACATCATTGCCATCGCAAATTTTCTTTCCTTTGCCAATTTCTATTTTTTCGAAAGGCGTCTTCCAATTGACCAACACTCCCTGACCCCTTGGATATCGAATAGCTATTGGGCCATTGCCGGATAGTTGGGCGGTGTACATCATATTGCGCAGTTCCGATTCATTCATAGGAGAGGCGATTACTATATTAGGAATACATCTCATATAGGCAATATCGTAAGCACCATGATGTGTAGGTCCATCGGCACCAACCAGGCCGGCACGATCCAGACAAAATACCACCGGTAATTTTTGAATAGCTACATCATGGATCACTTGATCGTAGGCACGTTGCATAAACGTTGAATAAATATTGCAAAAAGGAATAAGACCCTGAGTTGCCAATCCTGCAGAAAAAGTTACAGCATGTTGCTCTGCGATTCCCACATCAAAGGATCTGTCCGGCAAAGCATCCATCATGATATTCATAGAAGAACCAGAAGGCATTGCTGGTGTAACTCCCATTATTTTATCATTTTGATTGGCCAATTCCAAAAGCGTTTCCCCAAATACATTTTGATACTTCGGGGGCTGTGGAGTTTCAATATCTTTTTTTCTGATTACACCCGTTATTTTATCAAATTTCCCGGGAGCGTGCCATTTGGTTTGGTCCTTTTCTGCCAAACGATATCCTTTTCCTTTGGTCGTGATGCAATGCAATATTTTTGGGCCTGGGATTTTTTTAAGATCATCCATTACATGCACCAAGTGATCGATATCATGGCCGTCGACCGGACCGAAATATCTTAAATTCAACGATTCAAACAAATTGCTCTGATGAAGAATCAGCGACTTGAGGCTACTTTCCAATTTAGAAGCAATTTCCTGAGCGCTCTTACCAAACTTACTCATTTTCCCCAACACATTCCAGACGTCACTTTTCAGCCTGTTGTAGGTATGTGATGTGGTAATATCTGTGAGATAGTCCTTCAATGCACCAACATTTGGATCTATCGACATGCAATTGTCATTGAGGATAATGAGCAAATTGGAATCTGAAACACCGGCGTGGTTCATCGCCTCAAAAGCAAGCCCCCCTGTCATGGCTCCATCACCAATTACTGCAATATGCTGGCGATCTTGTTCATTCTTATATTTTGAGGCAATGGCCATACCCAATCCTGCTGAGATGGATGTGGTGGAATGGCCTACGCCAAATGCATCATACTCACTTTCTGATATTTTAGGAAATCCGGAAAGACCATTATAAGTTCTATTAGTATGAAATATATCTCTTCGTCCGGTTAATATTTTATGCCCATATGCCTGATGCCCCACATCCCAAATCAACTGATCGTACGGGGTATTAAAAACATAATGCAAGGCAACTGTCAATTCGACAACTCCAAGGCTTGCACCAAAATGACCACCATAAACAGAGACATTGTCAACAATAAATTGTCTTAGGTCATTGCAAAGTTCAACAAGCTGGGTTTGATTCAGTTTTTTTACATCTTCTGGCGATTCGATATTTGCAAGAATTTTGCCTGGCTGAATTAACATATACTATTCATTTAACTTTTGCCTTCGGTGATTATAATAGTTAAAATAGAGTTGAATAACCTTAAATATTATTTGGATTAGGCGGTGCAAAATTACATTTATTTTTTATTAATGCTTCTTATAATCAGTATAATATAAATACCTTTGGGCAATTATCTTATTGAATTTAGTACATCGTTTTTACCTGTCTAAAAAATTATTTAATTGAGTTTTGAAGTAAAAATACCTCTTTTTGAAGGCCCTTTTGATCTGCTCCTTTTTTTTATTGAAAGGGATGAATTGGATATTTACGACATCCCAATATCTCAGATTACCAAAAATTTTTTAGCGTATCTCAAAGACCTGGAAAAACTGAATATTGAAGTCGCCAGTGAATTTATTTTGGTGGCTGCAAAGCTCATGAGGATCAAAGCAAAAATGCTACTCCCCCGACCTCAAATTGATGAGGAGGGAAATGAGATTGATCCAAGAGAAGAGTTGATAATGCACCTATTGGAATACAAAAAATATAAATCTGTTTTACAGGAGCTTACGTCTATGGAATCGGAAATGCTTCAGAAAGAAAAACGGGGCAATGTACAAAAGGAAATTAAAAAGCTTTCGGAAACTGTGAATGTTGAAAGTGAGCTTCAACAAATTGATTTGTATAAATTATTGAAAGTTTACCAGAAAGTATTGAGGCAGTTTGAGACAGCATCTGAAAAACCAACACACAAAGTCGTTCAATATCCATATACCATCGATCAGCAAAAAGAGTTCATTTTTAGTAAGGTCATGGAAAAAGGAAGACTTTCGTTCACTCAAATAATTGAGTACAATAGTGAAAAGATAGGACTCATTTATAATTTCCTGGCGATTTTGGAACTATTGCAACTTCAGCAAATAGAGATACAAATTGGAGAAGGATTCAATAATTTTTGGATAGAAAAATGCGAAAAAGAATTGGCTGAATAGATGGATCTGGAAACTAAAAAAATTCTCAAAACATTAAACCCACGAAAAGTTTGGATCCCTGTTGTACTGGGATTGGGTATAGTGATTTATCTTTTCATTAGTGATCCTAATATCACTGTTGATAAATTGACTTTGGTATTTAACGCAAAGCTCACTCCAATATTTTTAGCAGTTTTGGTTTTCCTTTCCAGATTTGCCGGATATATTTTTCGCATAAAGACAATTACCAAAAATGAACTGACATGGAAGAGCAGCCTGTATGTAATTATACTTTGGGAATTTGCATCTGCTGTCACGCCATCAGTTGTTGGAGGAACAGCGGTTGCTGTATTTATTCTTTGGAAAGAAGGTATTCGACCAGGCAAGGCTTTGGGATTTGTATTGCTCACCGCAATTTTTGACAATCTGTTTTTTGTGCTCGCAGCTCCCATAGTATTGTTACTGGGCATGGAACATGTTTTTCCATTGGTATCCGAATCATCGGATCTCATGGAAAATAGCATGCATTACCTATTTTTTTTGAGCTATGGGCTGATCACTATTTATACCTTCATCATGATCTTTGCCTTGCTGATCAATCCGAGATATTTCAAATGGGTATTGATTAAAATTACTTCGTGGCGAATATTAAAAAAATGGAGATATGCCGCTTATGAAAGAGGGACAGAAATGATTGTAGCTTCAGATCAGCTCAAAGGAATGGGGGCAAAATTCTGGGTATATCTTTCTGTTTCTACCATATTTATATGGTCTTCCAGGTATTTTTTATTGAATTTTCTGATGGTAGCATTTGCCAAAGTATCCTTTACGGATCACATACTCATATTTGGTAAACAAATTATTTTGTGGGTTGTGATGCTGATATCTCCAACACCGGGGAGCAGTGGCACAGCAGAGTACTTTTTCCCCATGTTTTTTCAGGAAAACCTTGGCGATTATACCCTGATTGTAAACTTGCTGTGGAGACTTTTTACCTATTATCCTTACTTACTACTTGGGGCTATTTTCTTACCGAGATGGATAAAAATGGTGTTTTTTAAACAAAATGAATTGCAGTAAAATCAAATTTTGTTTTCCTGCATAGTCCCCGCACCTGTTGCGCCAGCCGACCGGAGCAATGTCAATAAGTTAAGTCCACACGTCAACGTCACTGCGAGTGTAGCGTGGCAGTCTGTCTATTTCAACTCTGGATGCTCAAATTTAGAGATCGCTTCGTGCCTCGCGATGACGTTAACTTATTGACATTGGCCTTCCGGAGAAGGGGGCCTGTCTGCTCATGGCAGCAAACCCAAATAGCACAGACCAAACCAGCAGAAAGCAACAGCCTTGTACTCAAATTAATGTTATGGGAATTTGAGGTAATTTTCGAAGAGAGGTTATTTCATATCGCAGACAGATCCTGAAACAAGTTCAGGATGACTGTGACAAGGCAGGTCCTCCTCCCTGGTTCGTGTCCCAACGAACCTGAGCCCGAACTAAAAAGAATAAAAAATGGATAAGAGCCAGTTTGAATATAAAAGGAAGTCGTTCATTCAGATAGGAGAAATATACTTTTGGACAGCCACTATAAATAAATGGCAACAATTGCTGCGAAAGGACATATATAAAAATGTAGTTATTAGTTCATTGGAGATTTGAGGAATGAGTTTTAAGGGCGTGAAATGAAAATTGTTCGTGGGGACATGAACCAAGGGGTGGAAATAGTAAAACCTTTGCAATACTTTCCACCTAAGCAGCTTGGTGCATCGGAATTCGGTCAACACCGAATAACTAATATACCAGGTAACAAAGTCTTCTGACATTTAAAAAGCCTCCATATCAATTTGATATGGAGGCTTTTTTTAAAGGGTATTTTGGCTATTAGGCTTAGTGTTGTGTGCTGGCCAATTTTAAGGATGAAACTATTTTATTGCCTATATTTTAAAAATTTTGTTCCATTATAAATCTTATTAGGGTACATCTCTACAACTACTTTTACACTTCCGTCATTTTGCAAATCAAAAGTCGATTTCCGATAATGTATGCCACCACCTTCAAATATATTATTGCCAATATATTTCAAACTTGCCCTAAGCTGTCCATTTAGTTTCATAAACAGCAAATCATCATTCTTCATAAATTCAATAATGGTGTTATCTTCCACTTGATATAGTCCTGTAATTTTATCATAAACATTCATATCAAGTGGAATTTCTTTACTCATAATAACATCAAAAACAACTTCGCTCTCCCCAAATTTGTTCTTAGATATATTGAGTACTCTATTTACAGCTTGAGGAGAATAAGCCCGTCTATCGATTTCTATGTATTTACCTCCTTTAAAATAGATTTGAGTTATTAAATCTTGTTGATTTGGCACAGACACACGCATGTGTATGTGAGCAGGTCGCCAAGAATTTTCATCGTTTGGGACTGCTTTATAGGGAACTGGTAAAATTGATTTAAACTCATATTTTCCATCGGTTTTCGTTTTTTGTTCGCCACGATATTTGTATTCATCAGAAGTATTATCGTAAACTTCATTTTCATCACAATGCCAAATTTCAACTAATGCATTGTTAATGGGAGTTTCTCCATCCTCTTTAAAAATGTTTCCTTTTAAAACTATCGGTGTCCCATTTGAATTAGGGAGCCTTAGATTCTTTCGAAATGGTGCACCTGGTCTGTAAAATGGGCCAAGAACATCTGTAGTTGTCGGAGTGTCGCCTTCAAAGGTTTTACCATTCCAGTTTAAACTCCCAAATGCACTAGTACTAAAAACTGTCAGTGATGAATTTTTAATAAACATTCTACGTTCCATAATTATTGGTTTTAATTTGTGAGGTTAATTGGTCACTCCACCCTGGTTCGTGTCCTCACTAACCAGAACTAAGGATAAGACACACGCAAAAAGCCTGCCTACCGGACAGGAAGGTATTAATAATCCATGGATTACCCAAACAATACATTTTGTGGTAATGACACCGAAGATGGTTCGTGGGGACACGAACCAAGTGATGAGAGTTCGTACTTATCGCTTTCGAGAATCGCTCAATGTAGGCTCCAATCAATTCTGTACTAAGAGAGACAAGCGATTTTAGTTTGTAATAAAAAAGAGCCTCACGCATGGTGCAAGGCTCTTGATAAGTTAAGGTACCGGAAGTTCATTTCCGACATAATCATTTGGATTTACAGTAACAAGGGTAGAGTTAAATCCCTTATTTATTGCATCAATAAATTGATTTGCCAAATAGGCCGAACCTCTTGGGTTAGGATGAATACCATCAACAGAAAATGCTGCAAAGGGTGGAACTATGGAGGATGTCAACCCCGAGCCATTTATAGAAGCACCATTTTCAGCAAAATTTGTATAAAATTTATTAGCGTCAAACAGGATCAGATCCGGGCTGCTATCTGCTTTTGATTTTATAGTTGCATTAAAAGCTAATATTCGATCCTTAATGTTAGCTTGATCTGTGGTAGTAAGTATATAATCATTTCCATTGAAACCAAGAGGCACGCCAACTCCAATAACTGATGTTGGATCAGCGGGATTAGCCAATTGACCAAGTTCTGCACCGGCAGAAAGCGTTACCAAATCGGAGGTATTTGTTTGCCGAATCATGGGTATTGGTATCGCACCTCCCGATAAGGCTGCAACATCTGTAAGTGTAGAATCTATGATTACAATGCCATTTGCTTCTGTGGCATTGGCAGTGCCTCCTTCTATAAAAGCAATTTTCCGCAGAGCGGCTTCCTCTTGTGTAATTATTTCAAATAAAACCGCAGCAGCTAAGCCCTGATTGTATGGATCATAGGCTGGATTTACGAAACTGGCACTAATAGTATCCAGCTCTATTGCATCCCAAGAGACGGCCTTAAAGAATGGTATGTCAGATACTTCAGGTACATTGGCCAAGATACCCTTGGCGCCATTGTTCATCATTTTGTCAACGTTCGGCCCATACAATGCGTCGAATACTGCGGCGGGAGTCATGTCACCAGATTCGGTGCCATTTTCACTTCCGGCCCCTCCGCCTATCGCATAGCCCAATACATCATTGCTCCCAAGCCAAAATGCAAAGAACGTCGCATCAATGCCAGCGGCATCATCGATAACTGTGGTCAACGGAGACGAAGCAAAACGCGCAAAATAAGGATTCCCTAATGGGCTACCATACCCAGGAAAATCAGCATGAATCAATCGCATGCCAGGTATACTAAAGTTGTTCAGATCGGGACAGCTGCAAGATGTATTAAATAGATCTCCAGGAATAATTGGCTGTGGAGCCGGACTTGCCAGCCCTACTAACCGTAATCTTCCCAATGGTGTGCCATCAGGAACACCGGGAATACCCGAGGCTGTTCCGAAATTACCCAAAGGCGATGCTATATCCGGCTGATTAAAACTGCCTCCACCCTGAAAAGCAACTATCTGCCTGCCAAGAATAGCACCAACGCTACTTTGCTGTCCTGCATCATACAGTGCACCATTCATCAACCCGGCCATCACAGAATTTCCAACAATAGCGACTTTTGTGAAATCTGCATTACCTGATGTAGGTTGGTCTGGTGCTGGAAAATCGTAAGTACAAGCATCAATGAAAATTAAAAAGGTAACTATCGATGCGAATTTTAATATTTTAATAGCTTTCATAATTAATTCATTAATTGGTCAAAAGTTAGAGATAGGTAATAAACTGCGCCTAATGTTGGGCCACCGTAGTTCATCACGTAACGCAAATTGGTGAGGTTCGAGCCACCTAATTTAACCACAGACTTAATCGATTTGAGTTTATAACTGACTTGTGCATCTATTGTAGTGAAGGCGGGAACTTGCCCACGCCCAAAAGACGATTCCCAGGTAAATTCATCCTGATAACGTAAGGTGATGTTAAACCCTAGATTTTCTGTCAACTTCCTATTTTTAAAAGATATATTGATCTTGTTTTCAGGGGTATTAAATTCGTTTAGAAAATTCTCTCCCAAGCCTTCAGTCATTTTGTTCCAATTGTAGTTTCCTCCTATAATGTAGCCTTTACCCAATGAATAATCAGCACCAAATGTAAATCCCTGTGCTTTTACCTGTTTATCAAAATTGGTATATGTCTGAAAGGTATTCTCCATCCCAGAAGCAGTGATTGGCGTAAGGAGTGTCTGGGCATTTCGTATATTCATCTCAGTTGCGGGATCAAATAACCAGCTTGGATCAGCGGGGTTGGAATCATCGAGACTTTGATCAAGCATACCTGCGGCTTTACGCACTTGCACCTGGGTTATAAAGTTGTTATATACATTGTAATAGTAGGCCATATCGAGCATGAGTTTGCCTCCAAGCACTGATCGGTAACCTATTTCAATAGTTGATATTTGTTCCGGCTTGACCGTTGGCAGCGTGGCTTCACTAACGGGCACCAGCAAATTTATATTGGCAGGATTTCCGAGGGCCGCTGCTCCAAGAGGACCACCGATTTGCTTAGATACTGCCGATATATATTCATTTACAGAACTCATGGTGTAGGCATTTTCATAGATATTGTACTTGTCTCTGTAGAATGGCATACCTCCAATAAGCCTTGCGGATAAAACATTCAAGTCGATATGTTGTCCCTGGGTGGTAGGATTTCTAAACCCTGTTTGATACGATATTCTGATATTGTTGTTTTTGGCAGCTTTGATAACGGCAGAGACCCTGGGATTGAACTGGCCATCAAAATTTTCATTCTTATCATATCTAATCGAAGCTGTCAATTTCAATTTGTCATCGATAAAATTGTCAGAAGCTTGCACGTAGGCGCCAAATTCATTTACAGTTATCGGATTCTCCTCACTATCCGGGAATATAGTCCCATTTGATCTCAACTCATAAAACCTGTAGCTGGCACCAACGAGAATATCCATAAATTTCACCTCATTTTTAAAATTATATTGACCTTCGAAGTGATACATCCGTGTGTCATCGGCGAATTTTGATCCATTAGGTATTGAGTTTCCAATGATTGTATTTTTAGCAGATTCAAACTGCTGCGAACCGGGTTCGAATCTTCCAACATCTGCAACGCCACGAGCAAATAAATGTGCAGCTTCTTCCGATAATCCATTTAATACGCCACCAAGGTAGGCTCCTCCATATTCACCAAACCATTGAGAGCTGCTTTTCCAGGTTTCATTAATGAGCACACCGGTAAGGTCGGCTATGTACGAACTGCCAGATTGTTCTTGGGTTAAATACCCTCTGACAAAGAAATTATCACTGCGTAATTCTAATTTATGTTGTGTGATATTGAAGTCAAGCAAGGAGTACCTTTGAGCTCCTGTATAAACGGAAGTTCCTGCACCATAATTGATATTATAAGAAAGTTCTAATTTGTCATTCAATCTATAAAAGAGCCCTCCATTAAATTTGATGTTCTTTGCATTATAATCTACCAGCGGTTCTTCGAGGTAAGGAGTTCTAGAAACACTCATATTTGGCAACAGAGATAGCGCAGATGAAGGTATTCCTGCTGCGGCTATTGCATTGGCAAAATCAGGAGAAGCGGCTAATAAAGCAATATTCGTTGATACTTCATCTCCAAATGCATGCAGTCTGTCAGCTCCGGGATTGTGGGTAAATCCAGCGGGCTTTAACGCCGCATTCCTATCTTGTAAGGATGTACCGTACCAATCTTTCGCAGCACTATATGAAAAATTAAGCTTAAATGCGAATTTATTATTAAATGCCTTAGCATAGCGAATTCCTGCCTCGTACATCGGCTGAGCACCGCCGGGTCCAATAGGTAGGCCATCGGGATTTGCAATTGGATCAGCGGCATTTAAGTCGCTACCATCACCCAGATGATTCACACTCATTTTAACTGTAGCACTCAGTCCCTGATAGTCAAATGCATTTTTACTATTTATCAGAAGAATCCCGTTAAAAGCATTTGGGCCATATAAGGCAGAAGCAGCTCCCGGAATAAATTCGACACTCTCAACATCCAATTCAGAGGGGCCATTCAGATTTCCGATAGGAAAGTTAAGCGCAGGAGCCTGTGTATCCATGCCATCTACGAGTTGCACAAAACGTGTATTGGAAGTACCATTGAACCCACGCGAATTAATAATCTGAAAATTTATACTACTTTGCGTCATATCCACACCTTTAAGATTTGCAATGCCTTTGTAATAGCTGTCAGAAGCGGTATTCTTAACATCGAGTATGCTCATTTTTTCAATAGAAACAGGAGAATCCATGATGCTTTCCTCCATCCTTGAGGCAGATACAACTACTTCCTGACCAAGCATCACAGTTTCTTCTAACTTAATACTGAGACCTGATACCTCCACATCTGAAATTTCAATTTCTTGTGTAGTATAACCGACAACAGTTACAGCTATGGTAAATGGGGGAGTGGAGCTGACATTTAAAGAAAAGTTGCCTTCCAGATCGGATATCGTTCCGAGCACAGTTCCTTTCACAACTATGTTTGCCCCTACAAGTGGCCCGCTTTCATCCGAAACATTTCCGGAAATGCTAGTTTGAGCGTTTGACTTTAATGCCAATAAGGTCAAAAACATCAGACTCAATACGATTGTTTTGGTAAGAATTCTGTTCATACTTTCCATCTTATAGGGTTTAAGTAATTTTTTTGATTAAAAAAAATAAGTTTCCAATATGTAATATCACAAAATGATTTGTGAAAACAATATAAAAAAGAAACTAATATATACTTTTTTAAGAAATTTATGAACCTCATATCTCCCTTACAACTACAGCTTTTTGCTATTTAACTTATTTTCAGCAAAAGATTTAAACCCCAATAGATATACTTGTTTGATTTTGCAATTATAATATATATCATATAGAAATATTTTTTGAGCTCTATCCGAAAAAATTGATCACTTTCAGCTTCTCACATTTGGGCATAGGGATTCCTTTTAAAAATTATTTACATGGATTTCAGAAAAACTAACTTATCGGGGTGGGCTCTTTATTAATATTTAACAAACTTGGCTGTGGTTAGTGTGTTAAATACTAAATACATTCACTATCCGGATGAAAATAGAACCAAAAAAATCCGATGGTTCACGAAACATCGGATTTATTACAAATATTCTACTATGTTAAATCACGCAAACTAAAATTTCTCCATCTCAGAGAAAAAGAAATTCCCTTCCAACTCAGCATTTTCATCTGAATCTGAGCCGTGTACAGCATTTGTTTGCATGGATTTGGCATACAATTTTCTGATGGTTCCTTCGGCGGCGTCTGCCGGGTTTGTAGCCCCGATCAATTTTCTGAAATCTGCAATTGCATTTTCCTTTTCTAAAATAACCGCTACGATATGACCCGATGACATATAATCGCACAAGTCTTTATAAAAAGGTCTTTCTTTGTGTACTTCATAAAATTGTCCGGCTCGCTCCTTGGTCAATTTCACCATTTTCATGGCAACGATTCTAAAGCCTGTCTTCTCAATCATTTTTAGTATCGCCCCAATATTACCATCGGCAACGCCATCTGGTTTTATCATCGTAAAAGTTTTATTTGTAGCCATGATAATCAATTTATAAATTATTGTAAATAAAAATTTTGACTGCAAAAATAGACGAATATGATGAAATGATAATATTATCAGCAAGAAAACTCATGATTTATAAGTTTTACTATTATTCACTCAGAAATGGTTATTCATTCCCAGTTATTATGAGACTCCCAGTCAAGCTGAGAATGACATTGAAGACGCTTTACTTCAAGATACTAAACAGTTATTTGATTTTATTGCTTTTTAAATCTTTCAAAAATTGCTTGAATTTATTGGTGTTGTATTTTGCCAGGCCAGACTTTGTGACTACAATTTTTCCTTCTGGAGAAACGACATAAGTTGTAGGAATTGACCTGCTTTCAAAAACTGCCGGTAACCTGCTCCCCATTTGATATATAGGAAAATCAAATCCCTTCTTTTTCACAAAATCTATGGCTTTCTGAAAATCATCATCCAACGACACCATCACAAATTCGATGTTCTCTTCCTTAGAAATATCGTTGAACAAAGCGTTGATATCTGGCATTTCTGCAATGCAAGGAGGACACCAGGTAGCCCAGAAATTTATAAAAACGACTTTGTCTTTATATGCTGTAAAAGGTATTTTCTCCTCCTCTGGGTCTATTAAGATAAAATTGTAATCTGCCACTTCTGAAGATGCTTCATCTAAATCGGGTTGTATAATTCCGGTTTTTAAAACAAGGCCTTGTAAAAACCCAAAGACTGGCGTGTGCAATCCTGTCCCAAATAAAAATCCTATAATACCCAAGAATATCGCCCACTCAATTATTTCTTTTTTAATCGATTTTTTCTTTTTCATTTTTATCTATCTCTTATTCAAAGTGCTATTTTTGCCCGATTTTATTTTACAACTTGCAATAAAGGCTTTAACGAACTGCTTTTTTTGATAGTATTCCTTAACATCCTTTTCGATTATTAAAAGACAAATATAAATGATGAAAAATTATTCAAATGTCGTAGCCGTAGAATTGGGTATCAAAACCTCACAAGTTGAAGCTGTTGTATCACTAATCGACGGTGGAGGAACGGTGCCATTTATTGCAAGATATCGGAAGGAGGCAACAGGCAGCCTCGATGAAGTAGTCATTGCAAATATTCGCAATCGAGTTGTTCAACTCAAAGATCTGGACAAACGGCGCGAGGCTATCTTAAAGTCCATTGATGAACAAGGAAAGCTAAGCCCCGAACTTTCTAAAAAAATAGTTAGCGCAGCAACACTTACTGCTCTGGAGGATATTTATTTGCCTTATAAACCCAAAAGAAAAACCAGGGCTTCCATGGCAAAGGAAAAGGGTCTGGAGCCATTGGCAGAAATGATATTATTCCAAAATTCCAATGACGTATTTTTGGAAGCCAATAAGTTCATTGACAATGAAAAAGGTGTCGGGAGTGCTGAAGATGCTCTCCAGGGAGCAAGAGACATAATCGCTGAAAAAATAAATGAAGATGCTGATGTTCGTTCAAAAATCAGAAAACTATTCCTTGCCAAAGGTATTATAAAATCCAAATTGATAAAAGGCAAAGAAGAGGTCGGAGCAAAATATAAAGATTATTTTGATTGGGAAGAACCCGTCAATAAAGTCGCTTCGCACAGGCTTCTTGCTATGCGACGTGGAGAAAAGGAAATGTATTTGAGTCTGGACATCAGTCCCAATGAAGAGGATGTGCTACGGGTAATTGAAAAATTATATTTGGAAGGTCCAAATAGTGCATCTGCCCAGGTAGAAATTGCAATAAAAGATGCCTACAAGAGATTGCTAAAACCCTCGATAGAAACAGAAACCAGGTTAGAAACCAAGAAAGCAGCAGACTTGGAGGCCATCACGGTTTTCAAAGACAACTTGAAACAATTGTTGCTCTCTGCCCCATTGGGTGCAAAAAATATATTGGCCATTGACCCGGGGTTCAGAACAGGATGCAAAGTTGTTTGCCTGGATAAACAGGGAAAACTCCAGCACCACACAGCCATATTTCCCAATGAGCCACAGAAAAATACCATCAAATCTGCTAAAACAATTCAGGAACTTTGCTCCAAATATCATGTCGAAGCCATAGCCATTGGCAATGGCACAGCAGCAAGAGAGACAGAAAGCTTTGTAAAATCCATAGGGCTACCGAAAGATATGCTGGTGGTGATGGTCAATGAAAGTGGCGCCTCAATTTATTCGGCTTCCGAAACGGCCAGAGAAGAATTTCCTGATTATGACATCACCGTTCGCGGTTCTGTTTCCATTGGTCGTCGATTGATGGATCCGTTGGCTGAGTTGGTAAAAATTGATGCTAAATCCATAGGCGTCGGCCAGTATCAACATGATGTAGATCAAAATGCGCTGAAGCAGGGATTGGACGATATTGTGATCAGTTGTGTAAACGCCATTGGTGTGGAGGTAAATACTGCAAGCAAGGAATTGTTGGGATATGTTTCTGGCCTTGGTCCTGCACTGGCAAAAAATATCATTACATATAGAAACGAAAATGGCCCCTTCAAAAGCAGGAAAGCCTTAAAAAAAGTTCCCCGAATGGGCGACAAGGTATTCGAGCAAGCTGCCGGGTTTCTGCGAATTAAAAATGCTGCAAATCCCTTGGACAATAGTGCGGTACATCCTGAAAGTTATAAAATAGTAGCGGCCATGCACAAAGATATTGACGTGAATATTGAATCCTTGATTGCAGAGAAAGAATTAAGAGCATCTATAAAACTTGAAAAATATATCACAGAAACCATTGGCTTGCCTACCCTAAAAGATATTCTGGCTGAGCTGGAGAAACCAGGTCGCGATCCCAGAGAAACATTTGAAATCCTAGAATTTGATGAAAATGTGCATAACATGGAAGACCTGAAAATTGGGATGTCATTAAATGGCATGGTCACCAACGTGACCAACTTTGGCGCTTTTGTTGACATTGGCGTACACCAAGATGGCCTTGTACATAAAAGTCATCTGGCAGATCGATTTGTAAATAACCCGGCAGATTTTATCAAAGTCCAGGATAAAGTAAAAGTGACAGTGATTGGAGTTGATATTCCCCGAAAGCGAATCTCACTGTCCTTGAAGAGTAATCCATTTGGTGAAAAGCCAAGAACTAAAAAACCTGAGAAAAGGCATCAAAAACCCAAGGAATCTATGGAGGATAAATTGTTTCAGTTGAGGGGTAAGTTTAAGTAGTTTTAATTAATCTCATATGCCAACCAGTGTGATGCAGCTGACTTTTCAATTGAAGTATACAATTGCCGGACTTGTTCCGGCATCTGTTTGCGATCTGTGAGAATCTCAGCAAGAGAAAAAGCCTTAATTGTCCAAGGTCTTGCAGGCAGGCTCGCATGAGTACGAAGAATAGGACTTTTGCTTTCTGCTAGTTTGTCTGTTGCTATTTGGGTTTCTGAAATTTGCAGACAGGCCCCGCAACAAGTGCGGGGACTATGGAGAGCAACTTGCCGGATTTATTCCGCCTGCCCGCCCAGCCCCGGCTGACAGGCGTGGTGGGGAATCTGTGGGCCATATGCCATTATATAAATTCTCGAAAAGCCATTAAAAACCCATGGTTATTCAGAACCAGATTTGTGTCCCCTTCAGAGTTGCTTTCATATTGGTCACAAGACCAACAGGGGCGAAAAGCTTAACTAATCCACATTAGACAATAATGATAAATTGAAACCTTGTATTATGTCCAATAAATTAAATTTTAAACCTCTCTTTTTATCCATTTTATATTACTTTTAACCTTGTATATTAGCCGAAAACATAAAATATATAAAGGTGAAACGAGATATTTATCAATTATTAGTTGACTGGAAGAATTCAAGCGGCAGACGCCCATTGCTAATGAGAGGGGCCCGGCAAACGGGTAAAACTTTTATTATAAACGAGTTTGGGGAAAACGAGTTTGAAAACTTAATCTATCTTAACCTTGAGCGAAATCCAGAATTCAAGGATATTTTTGACACAAACATCCCGGTAGAAATAATCGAAAAAATTGTTTTATATACTACCAATAATCCTGAGGCCGGTAAAACTCTTTTATTCATTGATGAAATTCAAGAATGTCCTAAAGCTATTGTTTCATTGCGTTATTTTTTTGAAGAAATGCCTGAATTGCATGTCATAGGCGCAGGTTCACTACTTGAGTTTGCGCTGACTTCCGAAAATTTCAAGATGCCAGTTGGCAGAATTCAGTACCTTTTCCTTTACCCGCTTTCTTTTGGTGAATTTCTTGATGCTGTTGGTGAATCAGCATTGAGGCGTTACATTTTGGATAATTCAAAATTGGAAAAATTGCCTGTGACGCTCCACGATAAGTTAAATGAATATGTGAGGAAATATTTTATTATTGGTGGAATGCCGGCCGTAGTGAAAGAATATACTACAACTCGCGACATTATAAAATGTCAAAGACTACAACTTTCAATCATTGATACGTATGTTGATGATTTTGCCAAATATTCAAAATTGACAAAACACATTTACCTTCGGAAAATTTTTATTTCTGTACCGGGAATGGTAGGACAGAAATTTGTTTATGCAAAAGTAGATCGTTCCATAAAATCAAGGGAATTAAAAGAAGCTCTTGAATTACTGGAAACAGCAGGGGTTGTGACTCGAGCAAGACAAACCGGTGGTTCGGGAATCCCCTTGGCAGCAGGTGTGCATGAATCTTATTTTAAAATAATATTTCTTGATGTGGGACTTTTTCATGCTATAAGTGGTATTTATTTGGAGACAATAAAAGAAAAAAATTTTACCGCCATTTTCAAGGGGGCAGTCGCAGAACAGTTTGCCGGACAAGAACTTATCGCATGTCAATCTCCATATACGCAAACAGGACTTTATTACTGGGGGAGAAAAGCAAAAAGTAGCACCGCTGAACTTGATTATTTAATCGAAAAAGATGGGCAGGTAATACCCATAGAAATTAAATCGGGACCGAACGGACGCATGAAAAGTATGCATATGTTTATCGAAAAGTACCATAGCAAAATAGCGGTAAAAATATCTCAAGCACCCTATGATAAAGGGAATCCTATATTATCCATTCCTTTTTATGGGATTGAAAGTTTTTTACAACTCTCATCTGACTAAAGTTGAGTCCACTCCGAAAAAAGTTGAATATTGTTTAAGCTTGAATGGTCATTCGTTTAATTATTAATGATGAATTATCAATTAATCCCATGGTTATTCATAACCAGATTTATGTCCCTTGCAGAGTTGCTTTCCTGTTGGTCACAAGACCAACAGGGGTAGTATTTTCCAATACATTTAGATCAATGAAAAAACATGTAGCTCAATAGAATTGCTGCAATGACCCCGGCTAAATCAGCAATTAGTCCGCAAGTGATGGCATATCTTGTGTTTCGTATGCCAACTGCTCCAAAATAAACAGCGACGACATAAAGTGTAGTTTCTGTTGTCCCTTGCATCACTGATGATAACCTTCCTGCAAAAGAATCAACGCCAAATAAATTAATGGTTTCTACCATCATTCCCCTGGCCCCACTGCCACTTAGTGGTCTTACAAATGCGGTAGGGAGCGCATCGACAAAATCAGTATTGATACCTAATAAAGACACCAGAAATCGAACGACATCTACAAGATAATCTAAAGCTCCACATGTACGAAAAACACCAATGGCTATAAGCATCGCTACTAAAAACGGAATTATCTTAATTGCTATGCCAAACCCTTCCTTTGCGCCTTCGATAAACGACTCATATACGTTTACTTTTTTGACAAGTGCGAGTACTATAAATAATATTATAACAGAGAAAAGCGTGAGATTTGATATAACGGATGATATTGTCGCAATTTTTTCCTGAGGCAATGAATTTAAGTAAACAATAAAAATTATTATAAATGCTGTCATTGAACCGATGTAAAGTAATACAGTACGGTTTAATAAATTGATCTTTTGGACTATTGAAACTACTATCAAACCTGTGAGCGTCGAAAAGTAAGTTGCCAACAGGGTAGGAATAAATATATCAGATGGGTCAACTGCTCCCATCTGAGCCCTGATCACCATAACATTTATTGGCAGAATGGTTAAGCCTGAAGTATTTAAAACCAAAAACATGATTTGAGAGTTGGAAGCACTATCAGAATTTTTATTTAACTCTTGCATTCCCTCCATTGCCTTGATGCCCATGGGAGTTGCTGCATTATCCAGTCCCAACATATTAGCGGAGATATTCATGATTAATGGCCCAAACAGTTTGTGATTCTCAGGAATGTCCGGAAATATTTGCTTTAGTAAAGGCCCTGTCAAGCGATAAAAAATAGAAACGATACCGCCCTTTTCTCCGATCTTCATAATCCCAAGCCAAAGGGTCATGGCTCCTGTCAATCCGAGGGATATTTCAAATCCCAGTTTTGCCATGTTCATTGTAGAATTGAAAAGGCTTGGGAAAATTTCGACATCCCCAAAGAAGATCAACCTGAACAATGCAACTACAAAAGCAATGATAAAAAAGGAAACCCAGATATAATTTAGTACCATTAAATTAGTATTGTCAAGTGTGTGATGCTTATGGTGTCCAAAATAAGAATTTCACCTGAATAATTCGGAAAATAATTATTGAAATGCGCAATGGTTTGAGGGTGCTATGAATAAATAGCTCCTTAGTTCTTATAAAAACATAATTCCCTTAATTTTGAGCCTTACAAAAATAATAGCAATGATAAATTTTTTTAGAAATAGAATCAGGTTTTATCTTTTTTGCGTGATGAGTCTGTTACTCACTTCCTTTTCGTATGCTCAAGAAGGAGAGGTAAAGGTGATGGTGATGAAGATTGATTCAGAAATAGACCCAAGAACCAACAGGTATTCTGAATTGGCTTTGGACTATGCGAAGGAAATAGAGGCAGATATTGTCATTTTAGATTTGGATACATATGGTGGTGCTGTAAATGATGCCGATGATATCAGGACCAGAATGCTGGAGTTTGACAAGCCTTTGTGGGTTTTTATAAATAAGGATGCCGCCTCAGCCGGGGCATTAATCTCCATTGCTTGCGACAGCATTTATATGGCTCCGGGAGCCAGTATCGGCGCCGCTACGGTGGTGGTGGCTACCGGCGAAGCCGCACCGGATAAATATCAATCTTATATGCGCTCTATCATGCGGTCAACGGCTGAAGCAAGTGGAAGAAACCCACAAATTGCAGAAGCGATGGTTGACCAGACTATAGCAATTGACAGCGTTACAGAGGCTGGGAAAGTATTAACTTTTAGTACCTCGGAGGCAATTAAATACAACTTTTGTGAGGCAGAGGTTAAATCTATTGAGGAAATTTTAGAAAGAAATGGTGTTGAAAATTATGAAATAGTAAATTTTGAACTCGACCTTGCGGAACGCATCATTCGAATTTTTCTTAATCCATTTGTAAGCGGAATTCTTATCATGGTAATTATTGGTGGTATCTATTTTGAACTCCAAACTCCCGGAGTCGGCTTCCCAATTCTCGCTTCCGTTATTGCAGCCGTATTCTATTTTGTTCCTTATTATATGAATGGGCTTGCTGAAAACTGGGAAATTATTGTATTTTTTGTCGGGATTATTTTATTGCTCATAGAGGTATTTGTGATTCCTGGATTTGGTGTGGCAGGTTTAGCGGGCATTTTATTGATTGTCGGTTCGCTAATATTGGTTATGCTCAACAATGATTATTTTGATTTTTCGTTTGTCCAAACAAGTGAAATTACAAAAGCCGCCGCCGCTGCACTTTCAGGCTTGATGGCTTCAATAATATTAATGTTTTTTGGAGGGGTGCGACTTACACAAACTAATGTTTTCAAAAGAATATCTCTGGTAGATACCCAAAGCAGAAGTGAAGGATATACCTCCAATTTCGATCTGCACTCTTACATGGGCATGAAAGGAACTGCTTATACAGTGTTGCGACCAAGTGGAAAAATAATCATCGATGGTGAACTAAAAGATGCAATTACCAGGGGTGAATTTATTGAGAAAGATAGTAAGGTGGTAGTGATTGAAGAGAGCGGTACATCCTTAAAGGTGAAAGAAATATGATAATAGAATCGTTTAAAGGAAAAACTTTGACTTAATACTATATAATTCAATGTAGTTTAGTTAAGTCAGCACGTCATCGCAAGAATTAACATTTTATCCAAAATGCACAAAATGAAAATGGCGTTAAAAAATACCAGTTAATTCCCAGACCTGCTTGCAGTAGGCAGGTTTATTCTGGGATCTGCCTGCCATAAGAAATGATTTTTCAAATTGCCAACAGACCCCGGAACAAGTCCGGGGACTATCAAGGTATTTTTTTAGGTCATTGGTAGGCACAGACTGTCCCGTTTTTTCGGGAAAGTGATCTCTAATTTTGGGCATATAGAGTTTTAAATAGGCAGACTGCCACTACAAGCTTAACTAAACGACATTGCTATTTAATTGAGTAACTAAATAAGACAAATTCATGTACAATAAATATTTTATAATACTTACCCTATTTTTTATAGTTGGGGTTTCTTCAGCAAATGCAGAAGACAGCGCCTATCGCATTGAAGTGAAAATCAATAATTTCCAAGGTGATGTTTGCTATCTTGGTTATCCATATGGTGACAAGAAATATTTAGCTGATACAGCCAAAATCAATGATGGTGGCATATTTGTTTTTGAGGGATCAAAGCCACTGGACGGAGGAGTATATTTTATTTATAGCCCAAAAAATTTATACTTCGATCTGATTGTTGCAGAGCCAAATTTTAGTTTGGAAACCGATACAGTCAATCTCATCAAACACATGAAACCAACTGGATCTCTAGAAAATAAAGTATTTTTTGACTTTCAGCAATTCATGAGGGAGAAGCAAAAATTGGCTGGAGAAATTAGCAAACAACTAAAGGATAGTACAGATCAAGATGAACAAGATCGTTTAAAAGAACAATTGAAAACGCTCGATGGGGAGGTTAAATCTTTTCGTGCCACAATCATGGAGAAATACCCAGAAACTTTTGCGGTTAAATTTATAAAATCGACCATAGATGTAGAAGTTCCTACGCCACCAATGGACGAAAATGGAAATGCTATTAACCCAAACTTTGGGTACAATTATTATAAGGCCCACTACTTTGATAATATGGATTTCTCGGATAAAAAAATATTGCGTACACCCAATTTTTATAGCAAAATTGAGGATTACCTTGAGAAATATACTGTAAAGCACCCAGACTCTATCATTGCTTCGGCACATAATATCATTGAAATGGC
Organism: uncultured Roseivirgaceae bacterium; assembly: GCA_964507705.1. Taxonomy (GTDB): domain Bacteria; phylum Bacteroidota; class Bacteroidia; order Cytophagales; family Cyclobacteriaceae; genus JAAUQL01. The sequence continues at coordinate 24,387 of CAZDRA010000017.1, forward strand.
CAGGGCAAATGACGATGTTTTTCGCTATTGTGTTGTGACCATCACTTACAAGTATGAGACTTCTAAAATAATGGGTTTGGATGAAGTATTTGTCGATCTGTCTGAAAGCTATTATTTATCAGGTGATGCTTTTTGGGCAGATTCTACGTTAACCGCAAAAATTACCGACAGAGTAAACAGACTCAAACCAAACCTACTGGGCAAACCTGCACCAAAAATGATGTTGCTTGATACGCTGTTGAAACCTATTTCTCTCTATGCATTGAAATCAGATTATTTCGTGCTGTACTTTTATGATCCCGATTGTGGGCATTGCAAAAAGAAAACGCCATTACTGAAAGAATTGTACGATGCAAAACTAAAAGATTTGGGTGTGACTGTCATTGCAGCCAACATCAAAAAGGATGTTGATAAATGGAAGAAGTACATAAAAGAACAAGATCTCAATTGGATCAATATGGCTGACCCGAAGGTCAGGTCAAACTTCCGATATGAATATAATATCGAATCCACACCGGTGATATTTATATTGGATAGCCAGAAAAAAATCATTGCCAAAAAACTTGACGTCGAGCAAGTAGAGGGTTTTATCAAAAGGCAAATTGAGATAAAATCAAAAAGCCAAAATCCGGGTTAAACCGGATTTGATAATTCAAGCTCTTCTTCCATAAAAGCTGCCGTCGGCAAGCAACTGCACATCAGATTTCTATCTCCATAAGCACTGTCGATTCTCCCTATTGCAGGCCAAAATTTATTTTGTGCAATATATGCGAGAGGATAAACAGCCTTTTGTCTGCTGTAAGGAAAATCCCAATTTTCTGCTGTAGCCACTTTCAAAGTATGAGGTGCATTTTTCAAAACATTATTTTGCGCATCAACACTTCCTTCTTCTATTTCTTTGATCTCATTTCTGATAGAAATCATGACCTCGCAAAATGTATCCAATTCTTCCAGCGATTCACTTTCGGTAGGTTCGACCATTAAAGTTCCAGCCACCGGAAAAGAAACCGTAGGCGCATGATACCCATAGTCCATAAGACGCTTGGCAATGTCTTCAACTTCTACGCCTACTTTTTTGAATGCGCGACAATCCAGTATCATTTCATGAGCGCATTTTCCTTGCGATCCGGAATACAATATTGGATAATGCTCTTCCAGACACGCCTTTATATAATTGGCATTCAGTATTGCGTTTTTTGTGGCATTGGTTAGGCCTTCTGCCCCCATCAATTTTATATAGGCATAGGATATAGGTAAAACCCCAGCACTGCCATACATCGCCGAAGACACGGCACTCATATTATCTTCTGATTGGTCAGTTGTTAAAGCATTTCCCGGTAAAAATTTAGCCAGATGCTCCGCAACGCAAATTGGACCAATGCCAGGGCCTCCTCCACCGTGTGGGATGCAAAAGGTTTTATGCAGATTTAAATGACAAACATCTGCGCCGATTATTCCGGGGCTGGTTAGTCCGACTTGGGCATTCATATTTGCGCCGTCCATGTAAACCTGCCCTCCACAATCATGGATAATCTGGCATATTTCTATGATTCCTTCTTCAAATACCCCATGCGTTGATGGGTAAGTAACCATAAATGCAGCCAGATTATCTCTATGCTGCTCCGCCTTACTTTTCAGGTCTAAGATATCAATATTCCCATGATCATCACAAGCAACTATTACCACCTTCGTTCCGGCCATCACTGCACTTGCCGGATTGGTACCATGGGCTGATGCAGGAATAAGGGTTATATTTCTATGCCCTTGACCGATATGAGCCAAATATGCCTTTATGACCATGAGTCCTGCAAACTCACCCTGCGCACCGGAATTTGGCTGAAGCGAAGTGGCAGCAAAACCAGTAATTTCAGATAAGTAAGATTCCAGTTCCTTAAATAATTCATTATAACCCAGTGCTTGATCTGGTGGGACAAGCGGGTGAATATTACAAAACTCAGGCCATGTGACAGGAATCATTTCTGTTGTGGCATTCAATTTCATGGTGCATGATCCGAGTGAGATCATGGAGTGGACCAAGGAAAGGTCTTTATTTTCCAGTCGTTTTATATATCTAAGCAGCTCATGTTCCGTATGGTATTTATTAAAAATTTCATGAGTTAGAAATTCACTCTTTCGTGCAATGCCCTCTGGATAATCTATGGCTACCGTATCAATTATTAAATCGATTGCTTTTTGATTGATCAGTTCACCTTTCACCTCAGAAAAAATTTGAATGAGGCCCATGAGGTCTTTGATCTCGCAGGTTTCATCAAGGGCAATTAATATTGAACCTTTATGAAAATAATTGAAATTGAATTTATGCTTTTCCGCAACCTTTAGAATCTTTCTTTTTTCATCTTCGCTGACAGAAATATTTATGGTGTCAAAAAAATCTTTATCAGCTACTTGGTAACCCATTTCAGACAATACCTGTTTCAATGATTTTGCTAAAAGATGGATTTTTAAAGCAATTCGCTGAATACCCTCAGACCCATGATAAACCGCATACATCCCGGCCATAACAGCCAAAAGTACCTGTGCAGTACAAATATTGCTGGTAGCCTTTTCCCTGCGAATATGTTGCTCCCTGGTTTGTAGTGCCATTCTGTATCCGGGATTGCCATCTTTATCGATCGAGCTGCCAATGATCCTACCTGGCATTTGGCGCTTATTTTTATCTAAGGTTGCCATATAGGCTGCGTGTGGTCCGCCATATCCGAGTGGTACACCAAACCTCTGTGTTGTACCAACAACCACATCTGCACCAATTTCACCGGGTGGTGTTAGCAAAGCAAGGCTCATTAAATCTGTAGCTACGGCTATGGAGATGCTATGGCTTTTTGCCTCTTCAAAAAACGAACTGAAATCATGGGCCTCTCCATATTTATTGGGATATTGAACCAATACGCCATAAAGATCGGGGTCAGATAAATCATATGTTTTGTAATCTCCAACAACTATTTCTATACCAACAGGAAGTGATCTTGTTCGAAGAATATCAATGGTCTGATCAAAAACCTTTGCATCAACAAAAAACTTATTGGCAGATTTTTTAGGTCTTTTTCTCAACCCGGCCAGCATCGACATCGCCTCTGCTGCTGCGGTACCTTCATCAAGAAGGGAGGCATTGGCTATTTCCATTCCAGTAAGATCAATGACCATGGTCTGGAAATTAATCAGGGCTTCAAGCCTGCCTTGTGCAATTTCTGCCTGATAAGGCGTATATGCTGTGTACCACCCTGGGTTTTCTAATATGTTTCGTTGGATTACGGTAGGCGTCTTAGCACCATAGTATCCTTGACCAATTAAAGATTTGAAGATTTTGTTTTTTGAGGCCAGCTTACTGGTTTCTTCCAAAAATGCATGTTCGGTAAGCGGGGCTGGTAAATGGATAGGTGCTTGCAACCTGATGGATTTCGGGACAGTTTGATCAATTAATTCTTCAATTGATACAACACCAATTTTTTGGAGTTTTGTATTTGTGAACTCATCATTTTTTCCATGATGCCTGTATTCAAAAATATCCTGCGGATTCAGATTTCCCCTCATATTTATTGTAAATGCTAGTTGGACGACTACCTTTAAAATTAAGGCGCAAAGGTATGATTTATTGAGGAAATTATTTATTGAACAAGCAAAAATTATAAGAGATTGAATGGTAAATTATTGGTATAATAAATCTATTTTTTCAAATACAAAATTTCATGAAAAATCTACCAATTATAAGGTAATTCTAAAAATACCTCAATCCAATAAAAGAGAAATTGTCAATTTTGATGATATATTCGTATCATCAATAAAATACTGATTTATGAAAAGATACATCCTTAATTCTAAGCTGATTTTTGTCACTTTATTAATTATAATAAGTGCTTGCCAACCCTTCAAACAACCCAATGTTGTCATTATTTTTCTCGATGATTCCGGCTATGCAGATTTCAGACCCTTTGGCCTTGATGGAATCCAGACCCCTCATGTGCAGACTTTGGCAGAAGAAGGCAGAACCTTTACTAACTTCCATGTGCCACAGGCCATATGCTCTGCATCGAGGTCGGCATTGATTTCGGGGTGTTATCCTGGTCGCACTAAAGTATTTGGTGCCCATGGACCCAAAGGCCGAGGATTGGAAACAACTTTTCCTACCATCGGTGAAATTTTTAAAACCGCTGGATATAAAACGGCGATATTCGGAAAATGGCATTGCGGAGATCAACCTGAAACACGGCCATTTGCCAGGGGTTTTGATGAATCATGTGGCCTCATGTATTCCAATGATATGTGGAAACATCATCCCGAAGATCCTGAATACTGGGGAAGATACCCACTTCAATACTGGGAAAACGATAAAGTTAGTATAGAGGAGGTGAGCATTGAAGATCAAAAAATGCTTACTAAATGGTCTACCGAACATGCAGTTGATTTCATTCGCCGCAACAAGGATGAGCCATTTTTGCTTTATGTGCCACACTCAATGCCTCATGTGCCTATATTTTGTAGTGATGAATTTGAAGGGAAATCCGGAGTTGGACTGTACGGTGATGTTATTTTGGAGTTGGACTGGTCAGTTGGCGAAATTACTAAAGCGCTTAAAGAAAATGGTCTTGATGAAAATACAATTGTTATATTTTCCTCAGACAATGGCCCTTGGGTTTCGTATGGCAATCATGCCGGAAAAACGCCCTTTCGCGAGGCGAAGGCTACTTCATTTGATGGGGGAAACCGATCTGCCTGTATCATAAAATACCCAGTAGGATTAAAACCCAATTCATCATTTGACAAAGCATTTTTTTCTATCGATTTATTGCCTACGCTCTGTCATGTAGCTAGAATAGAAATGCCGGAAAATGAAATAGATGGTCAGAATGTTTGGGAGTTTATTTCCGGGAAGAAAAACTTAAAAAATCCACATGATTATTATGCGCTGTCAACAAGTCGAAATTTCGAAGGTGTAATGAGTGGTGATGGGAAATGGAAGCTGCACCTGGCTCATGATTATCGACATCTCTTAATTCCAGGCAACGATGGTCAGGCTGGTAAACATGAAACCAGAAAGATTGAGCGGTCGCTTTTCGATATGGAAAATGATCCTTTAGAAAGTACCAATGTGATTGATGATCATCCGGAGGTTGCAGAAAAATTAATGCGTTTTGCCAGCTCGCATAAGGCAAAGTTTTATGATGAATAAATAGTTTAACTTGTTTTTATTATTGACTAATGAACAAGTCTTATACCAAAATTCTCGCAATAGTATTAATAATATTTGGGCTGCTAACTTTATTCTTGACAAGCTCTATAATTTTTGACTGGTTTGGGATTAGAGAAAAGGAGGGTAACTACGTTTTATTTATAGTGTGGGCCAACTTTATTTGCAGTTGGATATACTTATTCTCCGGTTATGGGATTTTGAAACAAAAACGATGGTCAGTTAAGCTTTTGATCATTGCCGGTCTGATTTTAATTTCAACCCTCCTTGGCTTGTTTATTCATATTAATGCCGGACTGGAATATGAAACAAAAACCATTGGAGCAATGTTTTTTAGGATAACAGTGACATTTATTTTTGCATATTTTGCTCATCGGAAAATTACAGATTAAATTTATAACGGCTTTTTATTATTTTTTTCTGCTTCTTAAATGTTTTGGATATCTTCGCTAAAAACGACCTGATAGGCTGCATTTTACTTCAGACGACACACAAAGTTTACCTGTTGTGCTGTCCAACGGGCAAACTGTAAGTAATGATTGTATGCACGATCAAAAACTATCATACTGGCAGCTAGCCGTAGGTACTCCAAAAAGTTCTTATCATGAAGCTTCGCCTCACTGAGTTTTACAAATACAGGAGTATCCGAATGAACATCAGTCATCATATGAACCTTTAAACCTCCTTTCTTTTTGCCTTCGTTTTTTGGATTACGACCAAATGCTTTTAGCTGGCGAACTACTTAATCCAAGGTGGTTTAGTTTGCCTTGCATGCTCATAGTTAAGACACTATTCTTTTGCTTGTAATAAATTCTTTGGCTTCTTTCAAAGAATGTTTAAAAGCTAGCACAATGCCTGCATTTGCACAAAATCTTTTCATTAAATTCCATTGGTTGTTTTTAAAGCCTCTTCCCTCCTTATTAATTACAATTATACCTAGAATACCTGTTTTAGCTAAAAGTGGAAATGCATACTCATTGAACCATAATTGGTCTTCATTGCTTAAGCCACCAAAGTTTGTTGTGTCGTTTATCCAATATTTAGTAGGATATTCTTTTATAGTACCAATATTATTGCTCATGATATCACGAAACTCCTCTGTAGTTGGGGGTCTTTTCCAGAAAATCCTGGAAGTAGATAATATTCCATTGTAAATTATTTTAACCACATCATTTTCAATATATACCTGATGATCAAATTGCTCCGGTTTTGGTAGAGGTAAAGTTATAATAAAAGTTGTTCCTTGGTTAACTTTGCTCTTAACTTGAATGGTGCCATTCATTTCTTCTACTTGCTTTTTAACAAGATAAAGACCAAGTCCCTTACCCTGCATACCAAAATGAAAACGAGAATACATTTTAAATAACTTATTATTGTGTTGGCTAAGATCAATGCCTTTCCCGTTATCAATAATCTTTAGTATAAAATTATTGCCTTCTTTCTTTGTGATAACCTTAACTTTTAAATCAATCCTTTCTTTCTTAAATTTAAAAGCGTTACCAATTAGATGGGACAAAATACTTTGCAAAAAGGCTCTTACTCCCCAAAAGGTGTTTTTCTCTATTTCCAACTCCATATTTTCTACAAAGCTCATCTTCTGCCCACTATCAACTAAAACTTTTTGGGTTATTTTGACTTCTTCTTTTATATTGATAATTTCTTTTATCTTATAAAGGTTATTTCTAATCTGAAGTATTTCGTTTAAATCTGAAATAATTGAATCTAATGATACAACTTCAAAACTAACTTTCTCAACCAAACTAGTCTGTTCATTAGGGTCAAGCTTGCTAAACAAGCCGGTTAGTCCTAACAAACGAGCAACAGGGGCTCTTAAATGATGAGAAACTGAATATGAAAACTGCTCAAGTTCATTATTGCTACGAATAAGCTCTTCAGAATGCTTTTTAAGCTCACTTGTACGAGCTGATACCTTATTTTCCAGAGATTCAAATAATTCCTTTCTGTTCTTATCAAGTTTAAATAAGCGTATTTTAAAAATCAATAGTGGAGTAACAATAAGACTAAATGCGATCAAGTAAAAATATGTGGATATATAATATTGTTCGCCAAAATAAGATCTATAGTTAATATTGAAAAGATCATGAAAATCATCAAAAAAAGTTAATATTGTTAAATTAACAATCAAAGCAATGATGAAATAAGCCCGCTCTTCCATTCTAAATAGCAATAGGGGTAAAGCTGCACTCGCAAGTATGAGTACCCTTACATCAAAGGAATAAGCATGTGTTCCATTCGGTATATAAATAAGAGTGATTATATTTCCCATCAAGATCATAACAGGAGGGATTAGAGACAATAACAATCTTCCTCCTATTGAAAATCCTAAATAATTAAATAATATTGGTACACTATATAAAAAAACCGTCCCCAAAGCAATATAGACGGAGATTATCCAGCCATAACCCTGTAACAAAACAAGAGAAATAATAAATGCAATAACGGAAGAAATTATTGCAGTTATATTAGAATATGTTATTTCATCAGCTAATTCACCCGACTTATCCTTATCTGCCCCGATTAAAAATATATTCATTTTAAATATTTTTGGATAGTTGTCAAGCTTCACGAGTTTGTTTAAGAAAACTTGAACTATAACTTCGCCTCAAGTTTAGTATTTTATTGCCAGGTTTCACCACGATGTTGACGTTTTTTTCTTCTCTCTCATTTGGGATTTTGAAACAAAAACGATGGTCGGTTAAGCTTTTGATCATTGCTGGTCTGATTTTAATTTCAACCCTCCTTGGCTTGTTTATTCATATTAATGCTGGACTGGAATATGAAACAAAAACCATTGGAGCAATGTTTTTTAGGATAGCAGCGACATTTATTTTTGCATATATTGCTCATCGGAAAATTGCGGATTAAATTTATAACGGCTTTTTATTAACTTTCTTCTGCTTCTTAAATGTTTTGGATATCTTCGCTAAAAACGATCTTTTTCTAGTCTGTAACATGAATTTTAGACTGTATTTATCATTTGTAATTATACTCACTATCAACATTGGCACTTGGGCTTCCAGTGAAGATTCGGATACAATATCGACCATTTATCTCAATAACACCCTGATTATATCTGCACAAAGATTTGAGACAAATGCCTTTGAAAGACCAGAGTCTGTTGGTTATCTCGGGAAAGCCCAATTACAAAGATTATCTCCCATGTCCATGCCGGAGGTGCTTTCGCATATACCTGGCGTTTGGATGCAAAAAACAAATCATGGTGGTGGGTCGGCATTTATCAGGGGCTTGACAGGATATCAAACGCTTTTGATGATGGATGGCATAAGATTGAATAATTCTACTTATCGTTCGGGGCCCAACCAATATTTAAATACAATTGATCCATTGATGATTTCCAATATTGAAGTCCTACGGGGTGGCGGTTCTGTGCAATATGGATCAGATGCTATTGGAGGAACAATCCATATGCTATCTTCAGACCCCAAGTTTTCTGACAATGGCATGAAGTTAAGTGGTACACTTTATGGTAAATATTGGTCTTCGGATATGGAAAAAACTATAAGGGGGCAAGTCAATCTGGGAACTAAAAATTTCGCCTTTGTCGGAGGATTTACGTACAAAGATCTGGGAGATATTAAAGCAGGAGGTGAGTTGGGAACTTTAACACCTACCGGATATGAAGAATATTCTATGGATTTTAAGGGTGTTTATAAATTTAATAATAAACATCATTTGACTGCAGCCTATCAGCATCTGAAGCAAGTGGATGTACCCCTTTATCATAAAATTGCTCCAGGAGATTATCAGATTTATCGCTTCAATCCCCAACAAAGAGATTTGGCATACCTGAGACTCGAATCATATTATACCAATAAGATATTTTCCGAAATAAAATATACCATTTCTTTCCAAAGATCATTAGAAGTCAGGGAAAAGCAGAAAACAGGTTCTGTGGATTTTGTAGAAGAGAAAGATGACGTAAATACGCTTGGTGCGAATTTTGAAATAATTTCCAATATTAACAAAAGCTGGAAAATTACAACCGGTATAGAGTTTTATAATGATAATGTTGGTAGTCGGGCTCAATCTACCAATTTAGAAACCATGGAGGTAAATCAACTCAGAGGTCTTTATCCTGATGGCTCTACCAATGATAATTTTGCATTGTACACTTTGCATAGTTATAAATTAAATAGATGGAATTTTACAGCAGGATTGCGGTACAATTATATTCAACTGAATATTAAAGATACTACGTTTGGCAATACTATTATTTCCCCTGACGCATTGGTTGGCAACGTTGGTGTAGTTTATAAATTAAATGCTAACCATCATCTTACTGCAAACATCAATTCTGCTTTTCGAGCACCAAATATCAATGATGTTTCCAGCTTTGGCATTGCAGATTTTCGATACGAAGTTCCATCATATAATTTAAAACCTGAGACCTCATTGAATAAAGAGATAGGTTATAAAATCAGATATAGCAAATTTTCAGGCGCATTGCATTTATTCCATAATAAGCTCAACGACCTGATTACAAATGTCTCGGGCCAACATAATGGTGCTGATTCACTGGATGGTTACAAAGTATATAAGCGTGAAAATATCAACGAGGCAGGATTGTATGGAGGAGAGCTGGAACTCGAAGCTAAATTTAGCAAGTCAATAGTAGGATTTGGAAACATTTCCTATACTCATGGGCAAAACTTAAGCAAGGATGAACCTATGCGACGAATTCCTCCAATGAATGGGAGGTTGGGCTTACGAAGTAATTTTTCTCAACATATTTTTATGATGGCAGAATGGGTATTTGCCGCTACACAAGAAAGACTTTCCCCTGGTGACATTGCCGATGATAGAATCGCCGATGGCGGCACACCCGGCTGGAATATCGTTAATATTTATTCCGGCTATGAGCATAAATACTTCTCTCTGAATGCCAGTTTGCAGAATTTGTTTGACAGTGGTTATCGAATTCATGGATCTGGAATTGATGGAGTTGGAAGAAGTTTTTGGATTTCTGTAAAAATTAATATCAATCCAGCTTCATGACAACCTACATCAAAGAAGTAATTGCTGTATTTGAAAAACATGCAGATCCATCCACGGCAATTCCAATGGCAAAGTACATGAAAAATAAATTTGAATACTTTGGAATAAAATCACCATTGCGTAAAGAAATATCAAGACCATTTTTGGTGAATTCTAATTTGCCCCATGTGCAGGTAGTACCCGAAATAACCATTGAATTTTGGGAGAGGCCTGAAAGAGAGTTGCAATATTTTGCCATGAGTCTTTCACAAAAAAATCTAAAAACGTCTCCTATAGATCATATAGAACTTTATGAAAATTTGATTTTACAAAAGTCGTGGTGGGATACTGTCGATAGTTTGGCTACCTGGAATATTGGCCAACATTTTCGTCGATTTCCTCAACAAATATCTGTATATACCAATAAATGGATGAGTTCTAAAAACATCTGGCTCCAAAGAAGTTGCCTCTTATTCCAGTTAAAATATAAAGAAAAAACAGACTTCAAACTTTTAAAGTCATTTATTCTTCCGCTAATATCTTCCAAAGAATTTTTTATAAAAAAAGCCATTGGTTGGGCGTTGAGAGAATACTCAAAAACCAACCCTGAAGAAGTCGTAAGGTTTGTAAAAGAGTATTCATTATCAACCTTGAGCTATCGAGAGGCCACCAGATTACTGAAATAATATATTTAAATTTTCTATTTATTTACTAAACAATTATAGCCCACTTGATCTTATTAATAAAAGAATAAATAAAAGTGTCTCGTTATTCCATAAAAGAAATAGAACAATTATCAGGTATAAAAGCCCATACTCTCCGCGTATGGGAACAGCGATATAGTTTTATCAAACCCCAAAGGACACATACCAATATTAGATTCTATGATAGTGAAGATTTGAAACTGGTACTTAATATCTCTCTCTTAAAAGATAGAGGATACAAAGTTTCAAGAATTTGTAATATGCCTGCCAATGATCTTCAGGCAGAGGTTATAAAAATAATGGATAATAAAATGGCCTGTTGTGAAAAGATACAGGGCTTGACCATTGCGATACTTGAATTAGACGAAGAACGATTTGAGAAAATTATAAGTACAAATATCCTGCATGTGGGATTTGAAAGTACTATGATAAATCTGATAATTCCATTTATAAATAAAATAAGGTTGCTTTGGCAAACAGGGACTATCAGTGCTGCACAAGAACATTTTTCAGGCAATCTCGTCAGGCAAAAATTGATTGTGGCCATTGACGGTCAAATCAACAACTCAGAAAATATCAACAAAAAATATCTTCTCTTCTTATCGAAAAATGAAACCTGCGAAATTGACCTATTGTTAGCTACGTATATTATCAAGTCTCATAACAACAAAGTAATTTTCATAGGAAAAAATGCCCCTCTTAATGATTTAGTGAAAATATACGAAAACCATAATCCAGATTTTGTTTTGACTATTCTCACGACATTTTCTACCAATTGCGATATTCAAAAATATGCAGAATTGCTCTCTGACTCATTTGCCAATGCTACAATACTATTATCGTGCAACAAGGTAGTTGATCGAAATATAGACATGCCACAGAATGTTATATTGATCAGCGGATTTCAAGATCTTATTGAGCAAATAGGATAAAAATTAATTATGTATAAAACTGCCAGAAAAACTTCAAAATGAATAAGCAACTCCAAAAACAAGATTAAAGTCAGCTCCATTAAGGCCATCTTCAATCTCTAAGGCTACATTCTCTTCCTCACTTTTAACAGATCGGTACTTCGATGACCGGTATAAACCAGCCACTTTTACTGAAACCTTAGGTGTGAAATAATAAGACATACCCAAGCCTACCTGAAAATTACCAATGTTTCCAATATAACGAGCATCACTAACCAAATTTGAAGAAACAATTACTGCACCATCATAAACTCTTAGTGGCATTATAGGTATCCAGCCTAATTGTATGAAAGGTTGAAACTTTGAGTGTACAAGAATGTAGTACTTATAATCAATGCTGATTACTCTATAAATTGCTTCAGCACTGATATTTGCCCACATCACATCATGTTTGGATTCTAAATAACTCAAATCAAGGGAATATTTTTCCGATCTCATTTCAATGGTTATTCCCCATCCAAAACCTGCATCAACCTTGGGTACTATAAAAACATCATTAGTTCCCACAAGGATAGTTTCTCCATCAAAACCTTTTGAAAGTGAGTTATACGGAAGGTTTAGACTGATGGTAAATCCTTGATTAACAGCAAATTGAGCATCTGAAATATTGCTAAGGCATATGCAAATTGTTATTATTAATACAGTTAAATAATTCATGTTATAATTTTAGATTTGATTTAAGTTTATTTTTTTCTACCCTCAACGCCTGCTTGCTTAAAATATGTAACTTGTGAAAGGTAGAATTCTTGTATATTACAAATGATATTTTATTTTAAAATTTCATAATAAAATCTTTAAGACTGGTACTTGTTAAGTTTCAAAAAATCTTGTCTTTTCTTGAATATCAAGGATAGACCTGGTAACAATCGCTCGAATTGCCAGTTGGAGGACAATAGGATGCTTTACAACTATTATCATTCTTAGCTTTCACAATTTCAATACATTTTGATTCGGTCACAAACGGATGATTGGTCTGGACAAAAGATTGTCCAGTTTTAAAACCTCCGCAAGATATGCTACAATTATCCCCTTCTTCTCCGAAGTTACAGGATAAAGTTAGGGAAAAAAAGCAATGAATAAGAACAAAATAGATTGTTTCATATTTATAGTTTTTTAGAGGCGAAAATGCCAATCGGTCATATTAAACCGCACCTTGTAAGCGCACTTTGTGATAATGCAAAATAAATTAAAAGGGTTATCTACAAATAAAATGCACAATGTTCTTGTTGTGACTAATGTCACAAATAGCAATATGAAATATTATTTAGCTTGCCTCAGAATTGTTTATGTCCAAAATAGTTTTTATTAAACACAGTGGACTTCTTTAAATACCGAGTGATTTTATTCTCAGTTTAAAAATATTTTTTGACAAATAATATCAATTAGGCTTGGTTAATAAATGTCGTAGAAAAAACATTTATTCATATAATTCAATCAAAGCACAGTATCGGCTAAATAAAAAGAGAGGAACAGCAAACATAAAAATTAAGATACGTTTAATATAATGTGATATAAGTTAAACAAAAAAAAACAAAACAGAGCCAGCCATGACTGCATTAGAATTTAGTTACACAATCGACAAGTTATCAGGAAATCTGAAACCCTATGCGCTTCGCCTTACAAGAGATATGGAAGATGCCAACGATTTAATGCAAGAGACAATTCTTAAGGCATTTTCAAATAGAGAAAAATATACAGAAGGGACCAACCTTAAAGCATGGATGTACACCATTATGAAAAATACATTCATTACTAATTACCAACGCATGATGCGAAAAAAAACATTTATTGATTCCACAAATAATTTACACTATATAAATTCTACTTCAGCCTCAATCGAAAATTCTGTTTATGAAAAATTTGCCCTGAAGGATATTAACTCTGCCATCGACAAATTACCTGATACATATAAGGATCCGTTTACAATGCATTTCAGAGGGTTTAAATACCATGAAATTGCTGATGAGCTACAGATTCCGATAGGAACCGTCAAAAACAGAATCCATATCGCTCGAAAAGAATTAAAACTTAAGCTTGGAAATAAATATTGCAATAAATAATTGAGATGCTATTCAAATTATTTATTGCACCATTCAGATCGAAAATGTATGGAAATACATTTTCGTAACATCTAATGATTACTGGTCAATTCCTGATTAATTTCCGGAACTTCGTTTAGCTCAAACTCAACTCTTCTGTTCATTGTCCTTCCAGAATCTGTGGAATTTGGCATTTTTGGTCTTGCCTCTCCATACCCATTAAAATCAAGACTTGCTGTTAATGTCCCCTTTCCAACAAAATATTTTGCTATAGAAGCTGCGCGTCGTTGTGATAAATCCAGGTTATATTCATTAGAACCCATTGAACAAGTATGTCCATCAATTGTCATATATAGATTTGGGTTGTCCAGTAACATTTCAGAAATTTTATCCAATTCGGGAAATGATTCTGATTTAATAATATCACTGTCAAAATTGAAGTAAACATTATTGAGAACAATTGCCTTATCTTTGATAATAGGATCAAGAAACATGTTTTTTTCAATCTCTGCACTATTTTCAATCTCTCGAAGATCTAAGGTGTCTATTGAATTGTAGAATCCTTCCGACTTAGATATTATTTGATACTTGTATCCTTGCTTTAATGTGACTGAATATCCATTTAGCCCAGATGAGACTAATTGAATTTGATCATCGTCTATATTTCTAATAAATTCAATTGAAGATTCGATGGGTTCCAAGGTGGTTGAATTAAACGTCATCCCTTTTATTGAAAGAATGATGTTTGGGATTTTCAATGCCAATGGAGCCAACATTTCGGGCTTTTGATAATAAGGAAGTTTTACTTTGTATATATCTGTGTTGTTGATGGTCCCCCTGGTAAAATAGGCATATTCATCATTTTCTGTAAAATTGAAAAATATATCATCTTCACTTGAGTTGAATCCTGAACCAAGATTTTCCGGTTCAGACCAATTTTGCCAAGTATCATCTAATCTTCTGGATAGGTAAATATCATATTTTCCATACCCACTAAATCCTTTAGATGAGAAAAACATTGTTTTACCATCAGAGGCTAAAAAAGGAGAAGCCTCTTCTGCTGCCGAATTTATTTGCGGCCCCAAGTTTAATGGTTCAGTCCAGCTACCATCTTCTTTTAAATTAATAACATATAAATCTCTATCGCCCTGACTATCTTTTCTTTCAACAGACATTACTATGGCCTTCATATCGTCAGTCAAGAAATAATTTGCTTTATCAGATAAATTATAATCATTTGCGATATCAAGATTCTTTGGCTTTGCCCATGATCCGTCTGTCTTTTTTTCTGACATAGAAACTCCTTGTGTCATCTTATTTTTTGAGTAATAGGCATTGCCAAGAAGTAAGAGCATTGCTTGCCCATTGGCAGAAATGGAGCTAATAAAGTTTGGCCCTTTATTATTTAATGGTCTGCCGACATTTTTAGCTTTTAGCCAGTCTCCAGTATTTGGATCTCTTTCCGCAAACCAAATATCTTCGTCATCTTTTTCACCTCCAGTATTTTCCGGGTGATTTTGTCTGCTAAAAAATAATGTATTTGCATCGGGAGCAATTAGTGGACGAAGCTCATTAAATTCAGAATTAATATTTGAATTTAACGCTATTGGAACATAGTCATTATTAATTTCATCGGTAACATTTATTTCAACAGTAATGGGCATTTTAGAATCCGATATTCCAATTGCATCTATTCCAAAATGGCCAGAAAGCACATTACTATTTATTGTTATTTTTAGTGCTGCAACAGGATAAGATGTTTTGTCAAAAAAGAACCTGAATAATCTTCCTTCGATAGAAATACTTTGTGGATCGAAGGTGTTTAATAAATATTCCTTCCCTTTTGGGTCATAGGCAAATATTTTATAAACAGCTCCCGGATTATGCGTTTCAGCAATTGCTATCTGCTGAATTTTGATAGGCGATTTGAATCCAACCTTAACAAATTCCTCTTTGCCTTTCCTTTTAGGAGACCAGGCATTCGGGCTTGCCCCTAAATTTGGAAGTACGTTTGGTTTGCCTGTTACTTGATTAACTGAATATTGTCTTTTCCCGAATTGAGAAGAATAATCGATCACTTCATTTGCCCATTCTACTTGCTGACCGTAAACTGCGGAGGTGAAAGCAAAAAATATTACAATTATAATTAAGTTTTTCATCTGTTTTTATTTTGATGTAAATAGCTGATTGATAAAGTTGATTTAGCTTTTATCTATTTATTATTTTGGAAATAGGTACTATTTTTTAGTATCGAACTTTTGGGGCTGCAGGTTTAAAAAATCTGTAACCCATAGATATCTCAAAAGATCCAGCTCCACGACTATTATATCGTAAAGAAGTAACATTCCAATCGTAGCTAAACCCAAGCTGAAGATTGTTTGTCAAAAATTCTACACTGGCAATAAATGAATCTTGAACTCGATACCATGCACCTACCCTAGTTACAAGGTTGCTCATTTGACCATGAGTATTGAATGGAAGTTTATAGGATAAAAATGAACCGATATTTGTTTGGTTTACCTGGTCGTGGAGCATAGAAAGGAAGTTCGCTGAGATTGATGCTTTTTCGCTCAGTGAAAATACCATCCCTCCATGCAGTTTATATAATACCGGCAAATTGTTTTTATTACCTTCTATAACAGATTGATCTGGATTATTGAGGTGACCTGCACTGAGTCCAGCATATACACTTCTTACATTTTTAAGATCAGAATTTGCAAAATATCTCCAAAACGCTCCTGCAGTTATATCAAAAAAAGTTCGATTTCGTATTTGATCTATTTCCACGGGTACTGTAGAATTGTCAAATCCAAAAAATGGATTATACTGCTCTCCCCACTCCAACTTACTTTTATCAATATTTTTATGGATAAATCCCATTTGCATTCCAAAAGTTAACCTGTTTATCGATTTGCTAGACAGTTTGACATTATACGCAAATGATGCATTTCCTCCATAGGTTTTTAAACTTGAACCTTGACCAGCCTCATCGCTGTAAAATGAAAGACCAACTCCTCCAACTTGACCTTCAGGTTTAGCGTGCTTATCATTAAAATATGGAATAATCAATGAAACCTGACTTGTGGTATAAGGAAAATCTAAGCTTCCCCATTGAGACCTGTGAGCAAAACTCAGGTACATATTTTCCTCTTCTGCAATTAATGCAGGATTCAAATAAATTGCTGAATTATAAAACTGCGAGAATACTGGATCCTGAGCATAAACTCTTGTTACGCTAAAAATAATAAGGATCGCTAATAAAAGTTGGTTTTTTCTTTGCATGGTTTTGCTATTATTTCAATTGTGTAATTGTTCCGGTTCTTTCAAAACGTTCTCCTCCAATAAATTTTCCTTTAAGGAAATAGGTGAAGACATTCAATTCTTGTTCTTCATTATTATTCTTGTTTATTCCACCCCATCCAATGCTGTTGGCTTCATGTAAACTATTGGTTTGATACATGGTTTTTCCCCATCTGTTTACTATTTGGAATGAAAAATCAAAATCGTCAATATTATTTCCATAAACTTTCACAACCTGATTTTCAGGATTTTGTGCAATGGGACTAAATACATTTGGAACATATAATTCGTCTTTTGACAATACCTCAATTTCTATTTCAGTAATTTTTTCACAACCTGACTCCTTTACAATTAAGGCAACTGTATATTTCCCTCCTTCAATAAATTCAGTTGATGAGTTTTTTGCTGAACTGCTACTACCATCTCCAAAAATCCATTCATATTCATTATAACTATTTACTGATGGGGTAAATGTAATTTGAGAATTGGTTAAAAGGTCTTTGATAGGTGACACTCTAAAACTTGCATCAAGCTCTTCAATGATAGTTACTTCTTTAGCAATGGTACTGATAACACAACCGTTGGTGACCTCTGCGGAAAATTTGATAACACCTGTTTCATCTTCAGCAGGAATATATGAAGCATCTATTTGATCGCCATTTACAATAACACCATTTCCATCCGTTGTCCAGGTTACAGCCAATTCATTAACCTCTCCAATTATGCCCAATTGTATTTCGCTCCCGAAACAGTTTTTTTCGTTTGCCTCAATTTCGACAAGCAGATCTTTGGTTCCATCAGAAATGGTAGCTGACCCAATAACTTCTCCACTACAATTGGCATCGGTAAAATTTAAAATCGTATATGTTTTGAACTCGGAGCTTGTAAATTCAAATAGGTTGTCGCTTGTGGTGATTGTTGATTCATTTTCACCATCGGAATAAGTAAATGTGAACGGTGCAGCTCCGGTTAATTTTATTTGAATGGTGGCTTCGTCATTGTTGCATAATGTAACATCTCCAAAAATCGTAGCTACTGGGGTTTCATATATATTTATATCTATGTTTCCATTTGCAATGCCAATACAATTCGCATCTTCTACTTGAGTCAACTCAAATAAACCGCTTTTATCAATATCAATAATTAATTGGTTATCATCAGATTCAATTGACATTGACTCTCCATCAATTTTATAGCTTACTACCCATGGGCCATAACCTGTAAGCCCGATTTCAATAGCGGCAGCATTATCTCCACAACCATTTGAATGATCGTTAATTACTGCAGTTGGCTGCGACAATTCAACAATGGCTTCTCCATTTACTATACCGTACTTATTTCTATCCTTAATTGACACAAGCTTAATGGTATCCTTAATTGTAGTCTCAAAAGAAAAATCACTTTCCTCAATACCTTCAATTTCTATTTCTTCTACTCCATTGTCATATACTATAGTCCATGGAGCCTGACCTGAAAGTTTAACTTTTATTGTTGCTGTTGCACTTTCATCACATAATGTTGTGTCTCCACTTATTAAAGCAGTAGGTATTTTTGGTATGTTTGTTGTATCAATCGCACCTGGTTCTGCGGTAATGAAAAATACAGCATCATTAAAATCATTGTCTCCTTCAGGTCGCTTTATATCCTCAAAACCCAATAACAGTTTATTTTCCTGAACATAATTTAATAAAATGGTTTGCTGTCTGAACTCCTCTGTTGTAAATGTATTGAAGCGAGAGTCTGAAAAAACGATATGAGAATCTATGCAAATTGAATTACCCTTCCATCCTTTGGCAATAAGAAAATACCCAATTCCAGTATTTGCTGAAAATGTTCCTAACTTTACTTTATCACCAGGTTTTATTGCATCCGGCTGAGAAACATTTGGAAATATAAAAACCAAACTATCAATATCGTAAACTGTCAGAGGAGGGTTATTAATATCATATGTATAAAAACCCAATGAGTTTTTCCAGCCTGCTCCCTCATGCACCATAGTTAAATAAACTTCACTTGCTGATGTGAGTTCAGTATTTAGTTGCACATCATCTCCAAAATAACTGTCATTTGATTCAGAAATCTTGACACCTTCCGGTAGGGTTTCTTTTACAAAGTTTATAAGGGATTGAGAAACGCTATCTGATTCCGGGTGTAAATAATTTGGTATACCATTAGTATCCCAATCTCCCAGAAACTTAAATTTTGAAGTCAATTCATCATTAATAGAATCGCATGTTATAATATCATCAGCAAATAATTGCGTACTCCCAATTGAAAAAGAGAAGATTAGAGCCGCAGAATAAAATACTTTTTTCATCGAATTAAATTTATATGGATTGGAAATTTAAAATCAAATTCTACTGTTTGACACTTTGTGAGAATTCAAATTTTTCAGTCTTTATTAAAAAATGTGTCGTCATCGTTTTAATTAAAAAATTTGCAATCATCTGTAAGTGCAATTTATTATTAGATGATTTACATTGGTAGATATGATATTTGTATAATAGGTAACCACACTGTTGAGAATTATTAAAAAGAAATTAAAACAGCTTATCGGCTAGGATCCATTAGGGTTTTAAATAGACATGATATTTGGCCAGTCTAGTTTGTAAGGGTAATTGGTTTAGGCAGATTAATATTTAATCAAAATAAAACCAACATTGAATATTCTACAAAAAAATAATGGAAGGAATTAATTGCCAGGGAATTTTACGTAATTTGAAATTATATGTGCTCGAAAGTTTAACGATGTATAATTGAGAAATATAAATATATATGCGATGATTGGGATTTTATTGATTTTAGGCTTTTTCTCGA
Organism: uncultured Roseivirgaceae bacterium; assembly: GCA_964507705.1. Lineage (GTDB taxonomy): Bacteria > Bacteroidota > Bacteroidia > Cytophagales > Cyclobacteriaceae > JAAUQL01. The sequence goes on from CAZDRA010000017.1 coordinate 44,437, forward strand.
TCCATTTATCTCAAATCTATGTTTGGAATTATCATGATTCAGCATATCATTTGACCATAAAAGATGATAGCTATGATTTGAAAAATCCTGATGAAAGATGGGTATTACCAAAAGAGCTTGAGGAAATTTCAGGACTTTCATATTACAAACCAAATCAATTGGCCTGCATCCAAGATGAAGATGGCATCTTATACTTATATGATTTAGAAAATAAAAAAATTGTTAGAAAAGAACTTTTTGGCAAAAAAGGAGATTACGAAGGGGTTGAAATAATTTCAGATACTGCTTATGTTTTAAAAAGTAATGGATCTGTTTATTTTTTTCCTCTTAACAAGGATGACATTGGTAAAGTAAATGAGATAAAAACCGATCTCACAAAAAAAAATGATACTGAAGGACTTGGATACTTCTGGAATAGGTCTGAATTGTTAATCGGATGTAAAGAAGAACCCGGGACAAAAAATTATGTATTAGAAAAAAGCAGATCTATATATCGCGTTGAGTTGGATAAAAAAAAGTATAAGAAAAAACCAAAGTACATCATTGATGGTAAATCATATAATAAAATTATAGAAATAAAGGGTTTGAGTAAGAAGAAGCATAAACCCTTTAAACCAAGTGGTGTAGCCGTTCATCCAATTAGTAACTACATTTTCGTCATTGGCACGGTAGGAAAAATGTTGGTGGTGTTAAATCCGGAAGGTGAGATTGAAGACCTTATCCCCCTTGATCCTAAAATATTTCGTCAACCCGAAGGAATATGCTTTAGCCCCGAAGGTGATTTATTTATTTCCTCAGAAGGGAAAGGTAAAAAGGGTTATATTTTGAAATTTAATAAGAACCCAATATGAAAATATTTCAGGTTGACGCTTTTACAGACAAAGTTTTCAAGGGAAACCCTGCTGCTATTTGCCCCTTGGAGAGTTGGATTTCTGATGAACTAATGCAACAAATTGCAGGCGAGAACAATTTATCTGAAACGGCATTTATTGTCCAAGAAGATGAATTTGTAAATATAAGGTGGTTTACTCCTAAAACGGAAGTTGATCTATGCGGTCATGCTACACTGGCAGCAGCTCATGTTATTTTTAATCATCTTGGTTATACCAATAATGACATAACATTTAAATATGGAGGTGGCACTTTGCATGTGAAAAAAGATCAAGATAAGCTAATTATGGATTTCCCAGCTGTTCTCTCAGTTAGAACAGAGATTACAGAAAGTATAATATCCATTTTAGGAAAAACTCCGGTTGACGTTTTTAAGGCGAGAGATTTAATGGTGGTTTTTAAATCAGAAAAAGAGATATTGGAAATAGAACCGGATTTTACTCAAATGAAAATAATAAAACATTTGGGTGTAATTGTCACAGCCCCGGGGAATGAAGTCGATTTTGTTTCAAGGTTTTTTGCTCCAAATGCAGGAATTGATGAAGACCCAGTTACCGGTTCAGCGCATTGTATGCTTATACCTTATTGGGCAAAACGATTAAGAAAAAATAATTTGGAGGCAATTCAATTATCCAAACGAGAAGGAATACTCTCCTGTAAATTAAAAGGGGAGAGAGTAGAAATATCAGGTAGGGCTATTACATATTTGGAAGGAGAAATTTACATTTAGGTTGCGATTTTACACTGTTTATTTACTCTCATGCCAGTTGAGAATACTGCCTGAATACTATGAAATTCCTATCAACTTAAATATCAATAATTTGACCTAAATTTTTCAGGTTAAATCCCTATTTTTGTTCGCTTAAAAATTAACAACTATTGTAACATGGGTTATAACTTATTAAAAGGAAAAAAAGGGATCATTTTTGGTGCACTTGATGAAAATTCTATTGCTTGGCGAACTGCTGAAATAATACATCAGGAAGGTGGTGAATTTGTACTGACAAATGCTCCCATAGCCATGAGATTAGGGAAAATTAGTGAACTGGCAGAAAAAACCGGAGCCGAAGTTATCCCTGCAGATGCTACCTCAATATCCGATCTTGAAAATCTTGTAAATAAATCAATGGATATCCTGGGCGGAAAACTTGATTTTGTTTTACATTCTATCGGAATGAGTCCCAATGTCAGAAAAGGCAAATCTTATGGAGACCTAAATTATGAATGGATGCAGAAAGCATTAGATATTTCGGCAATTTCATTTCATAAGGTAATGCAAACAGCTGAAAAATTAGATGCGATGAATGAGTGGGGATCCATAATTGCACTATCATATATTGCAGCACAGCGTACCTACCCTGATTATTCTGATATGGCTCAAGCCAAAGCGATGCTGGAATCTATTGCAAGAAGTTATGGCGAAAGATTTGGCCAATTAAAAAATGTTCGTGTAAATACGATTTCTCAATCTCCAACCATGACCCGAGCAGGTAGTGGAGTAGGTGGGTTTGACGCATTTCTTGAATTTGCCAAAAAAATGTCACCGTTGGGTAATGCCACCGCAGAAGATTGTGCCAACTATATTACCATTATGTTCTCAGATTTTACGAGAAAAGTAACTATGCAAAATTTAATGCATGATGGCGGTTTTTCTAACTCTGGAATGACTCATCAGATGATTGACCAACTCATGGAGAAATAGTTAAAAATAGCACTATGGTTGTTTTTCCAAATGCAAAAATTAATCTTGGACTAAAAATCATAAAAAAAAGACAAGATGGTTACCATGAGTTAGAGACTTGCTTTTATCCAGTATTGTGGCAAGATATTCTTGAAATAATAGAGTCAACAAATACAAAGTTATCGCTATCAGGAAATGAAATCCCACAGGATGGAGATAACATTGTTTTAAAAGCCTATCGGATTCTAAAATCAGATTTTAATATTCCACCAGTTCATATTCATCTCCACAAAGTAATCCCTATTGGTGCTGGTCTGGGTGGAGGATCTGCAGATGCGGCATTTACATTATCACTTCTCAACAATCAATTTTCTTTAGGGTTAGATCATAATCAATTAAAAAAATATGCAGTGGAACTGGGTGCTGACTGTGTCTTTTTTATAGAAAACCAACCAATGTTGGCAACTGGAATCGGAGACAATTTGACTAATGTAGATGTTTCCATGAAAGGCAGGCATGTTTTACTGGTTTATCCAAACATACATATTTCTACAAATGTTGCTTTTTCAAAAATAATCCCTAAAAAACCAGACATAGGTATAAAACAAATACTTGCAGAAAAAAATATTACTGAATGGATACAGTATTTAACTAATGATTTTGAATTTCCGGTTTTTGAAAAGTATCCAATTCTTCTCAAACTAAAACAACAATTATATCACCATGGAGCAATTTACGCATCCATGTCGGGTACAGGATCCTGTATTTACGCAATATTCGATGACATCCCCCAAATCAATTTTTCAAAATCATTCAAAATCTGGCAAGGTAAACTTTAAAGGAAGTCGTCTTATTCAAAGATTTCAAATTCATCTCCAATTAATCATTACACTTTTTGCGATATCTAAATGTATTATGAGGATATTTTCACTATTAAATCACAATAGCTATTAATTTTTTTATCGCCTAACTTCTTATAATCCAGTTATTTATAATTATATTACTAAATCAATGAGATATAATTGTATTATTAGGTTACTTATTATAACTATTCTATAATATACTTATGAATTTTGCTAACAACAGTGCGAGGTTAGCGAAGTTCATTAGTCAATTTTTTTAGTCATCTGTGTTCATTTATGTGTGAAAGGGCTGGGAAACCAGCCCTTTTAATTTTCACGAAAAGAAAAAATATTTTATAGCCTGAAACATACCTACCGCTAGTAATAATCCCCCTATTGCCTTGCTTACATAAGCACGCAAATTGTTGGTACGTTTCTCAATATATTTACTCAAACATGCATAAATACCAAGTATGATAAACTTACCTACAGTTGCTCCAGCAAGTAAAAACAAAATATACCATGACTTAAGATCAATAAGATTAGTAGATTTCAGGTAGGCTAATACAAATATCCAATAGGGAATTGTTTGAGGATTTAGAATGGCAACGATGAAACCGTTTAAAAAATTTGATCGTTTGCTATCTGTTGGGATATCAACTTCTGTGTTGTCCTTTTTAAGAATGAAATAAGCTCCAATTATCAGAAAAAAAACTATTACCAACAGCTTCAGTTCTGGCAATTCGTCAATTTTTCTCGAAATAATTTTTCCGAAAAGTAGTGCCGCAGTAGCATGAATAAACTCTGCCAATGCAGCAGCAGCACAAAAACTAATTGCTGCACGAATACCCTTTTTTAAAGTGATATCAACTACTGACAGATTTATTGGCCCAAATGCCAATCCTCCTAAAAAACCTCCTAAAAAACCAAAAAAAAATTGCATTGAAGTACTAATTATGATGTTGGAAAGGTTACTGCTTGAAAAAGTAAAATTTACCCGGCAAAGATAATGTCTTTTATCACCTAATCACTTCAATCCGTTTTCTAAATATTTATACCATCTGAATACCGATTGATATTCAAATATCTATTTTTTGAAATAGCGTTTCAACCTTGTCCTATTTTAATTTTATTAACCCCAGAAGAATATATTGATAGAATCCAATTAAAAAATAATTGGCGCATTGTTAACAACCTAGATATTATTATTTCTAATTTTATGACTTATAAAATCTACTGGTATGAATGAAAAACAATGGACCTTTATTTGCCATCTCTCAGGATTATGTGGATATATCATTCCTTTTGGAAATCTTATTGTTCCCCTCATCATTTGGTCAGCAAAAAAAGATGAAATGCCATTGGTAGATGCTCATGGAAAAGAAGCATTAAACTTTCAAATTTCTATCACATTGTATTTAGTGGTATCAATGGTATTTATAATGGTGTTCATTGGCATTTTTATGCTTATGATTGTCGCAATTCTAAATGTAACTTTAGTTATCATTGCTGCTATCAAGGCAGATAGTGGTGAATTATATCATTACCCACTTTCAATAAGGTTTATTAAATAATAGAATTTGAACTCAAAGTATTAATTAAATGAATCTACATTTTCAAGTAGATAATAAACAATAGAATTATGAATAGTATTTTTTCAGACAGAATTTCAGACGTACCCAAGTCTTTTATAAGAGAAATATTAAAAGTCGCTGTTGATGAGGAGATCATCTCTTTTGCAGGTGGGCTACCGGCTCGAGATCTTTTCCCGATAAAAGATTTAAGAAAAGCCGCTAACTTAGTTTTTGATGAAATAGGTCCGAATGCATTACAATATAGCAGCTCTGAGGGAGTCCTTGAGCTTAGAAAATTTATTTCTGATAGATATAAAAATAGTTTCGGTCTTGATATACCAGTAAAAAACATTCTTATAACGAGTGGATCTCAGCAAGGGTTAGATTTGTTGGGTAAGACATTTTTAAATGAAGGAGATGACATCATTATTGAAGAACCCGGATACTTGGGGGCCATCCAAGCATTTTCAGTTTATAAAACAAGGTTTAATCCAGTAAAAGTCCATGATGAAGGAATGGATATTGAAGCCTTAAAAAATGTATTTCCCGGTAGAAATCCTAAGTTAATTTATACAGTACCAAACTTTCAAAATCCTTCCGGAATTAGTTATACCGAAGAAAACAGAAGAGAAGTTGCTGAGATAATAAAAGATAAAAAGATGTATCTTATCGAGGATGACCCGTATGGAGATTTAAGATATACAGGAAAGCCAAAACCAAGCTTTAAACACATTATACCTGAGAAGACAATACTTCTGGGCTCATTTTCCAAAACTGTCGTTCCGGGTTTTAGACTTGGCTGGGTTGTCGCTGAAGATGATATTTACGACAAACTTCTAATAGCCAAACAGGCTTCAGATTTGCATAGCAATCAATTTGCGCAGTGTGTGCTAACCAAATATTTAGAAATGGGAAAATTTGATGAGCACGTGCAAAAAATAAAAGAGATGTACAATAGTCACAGGGAGGTAATGATTAAAAATATGAATATGCATTTTCCTTCTGATATAAAATATACCATTCCCGAAGGAGGAATGTTTTTGTGGGTGACATTGCCCAACAACATTTCATCAATGAAGCTATTTAATATCGCTATAAAAAATAAAGTAGCTTTTGTACCGGGGCATCCTTTTTATATTGGCAAAACGGAAACCAATACACTACGCCTGAGCTTTTCTAATGTCGATGAAGCTTCTATTGAAATTGGAATAAAAAGGCTAGGAAAGGCACTTAAGGAATTGCTGGCAGATTCAATGAATATTAACTAAAATTCAATTTTCTATAAAATCAGACAATTCGTGCTACTACATTTCATTCACAGCGGTGGTTTTTAATTATGTCAATCTTCCAATATCAACTCAATTACAGGAATCTCAATTGGAGGTTTGGTCACAGGCAAACTCAGATTTATGTCGTTCTCTCCTTGTTCCTGTTTAACCCAATGACCTCTTGGGGCTGTTATTTTAATTTCTGATGCATCGTGAAGAAATTGTGCATATTTGATTTTTCCTTTGTAACCTTCCAGGTTGAAATTTTGCAAGGGGTAGTCTAGCAAATGGATATACAATCTGTTGGTTTTTGGATTATACGTAAGTAAGCAATTGTCGGGTACGTTAAATGTCTTTGGAGCCTGAGTACATCCATAAATAGCTCTGTTGTTGTATTTCATCCAGTCTCCCATGGACTCCAGGGCATATTCGGCACGATAGTCTATCGTACCACGACCTGTTGGACCAACATTGAGGAGTAAATTTCCACCTTTGCTCACAGATTCAATAAGCAAAACAAGCAATTGTTTGGTATCCTTCCAGGTATATTCATCACGGTAATATCCCCAAGAGCCAGAGAAGGTCTGACAAGTTTCCCAGGAAATCTTCTTGCCTTCATAGCTTGGCCATTCCGGTACTTTGAATTGTTCGGGTGTAGTGAAATCCCATCCTCCAGCATATTCCTTAAGGTCGGCCCGGTCATTGACCAAAATTTCAGGTTGCAACTCTCTCACCATTTTCATCAGTTCAACAGATCCCCAATCTTCATGACCTTTACCAAACTCACCTGGAAAGGAATAGTCGAGCCATAATATATCTACCTTACCATAGTTGGTTAGTATCTCTTGTACCTGATTTTTTAGGTATTCTCTGTAAACACCCATATCTCGATCTTTGTTGAGGGCGTCATATTCTTCTTGCGTTTTGACATTTTGCGGATGTACACGATCGATGGTGTATTCGGGATGATGCCAATCAATTAATGAATAGTAGAATCCTATTTTCAATCCTTCTGCCCTGAAAGCGTCAACAAATTCTTTTAGTGCATCTTTTCCATAAGGTGTTTTTGTTGCATTATAATCAGAGAATTTTGAATCAAATAAAGCAAACCCTTCATGGTGTTTTGCTGTTATCACGGCATATTTCATGCCTGCAGCTTTTGCCATTTTTGCCCACTCCGTTGGATTGTAGAGATCTGGATTAAAATTGTCAAAATATTTCTGATATTCTTCATCCGGAATACGCTCATACTTTTTCACCCATTCGTGGCGACCAGCCAGAGCATAAGTCCCCCAGTGGATAAACATACCAAAACGATCGTTTTGCCACCATTCCAGTCTTTTTGCTTTTTCTTCCTCTGTTTCATTCCAGATACGTTTTTGTGCAAATGATGATTGGCAAATCAATAGTGCCAATAGGATCGGGAGTAATTTTTTCATGATATTGGGTTTTGAATTATAAAAACGAGTTAGATAAAAATAGACAAAACTAAACAACTGAACAATATATTTATTTTCAGTCAGGCAACCTTTTATAACATAGTAAGGTTCTAAATATGAGAGACGAAAACTTCGAAAGAAATGATTTTAAATGAAGAAGAACTTGTAAAGCGGTGCACAATGAATGACCGTCGTGCGCAAGAATTTCTTTTTAGTCAATTCTATAACAGCCTTTATTTGATAGCGATGCGGTACCTGAGTGATCATCATGATGCTGAGGATGTAGTAATTCAGTCATTCACACGGGTATTTAAAAACTTGCAAAATTTTTCATTCCATGGTCAGGGTAGCCTTGGCAGATGGGTGCGCACAATATTGATCAACGAAGCAATCAGGTCCCTGAAAAAAAGAAGGCTCATTCATTTTAATGAAGATTTAAAACAACTCGATGTGCCAAATTCTGAAGCAAACGGATTGCAACAAATGCAGGCATCTGATATTACACGAATGATAGAAAAACTACCGACCGGGTATCGCACCGTTTTCAATTTATTTGTGGTCGAAGGGTATTCGCATAAGGAAATAGCAGATATGTTGGAGGTCAGTGTAAGCACGTCAAAATCACAATTGAACAAGGCACGTAAGCAACTTATGAATAACATTATTAAAGAAAGCGCAAATGGAACCAATTGATATTGATAAAATAATAAGGGACAAAATCGTAGAGGGCAGTGATTTGCATGAGCAGGAAATGGATTCCGCTAAGCCGTTTGTATGGGCTACTGTACAGAATAATATAGGAAAGAAAAAATTACTGACATGGTATCATCTTGCAGCGGCGATCATTCTTCTGCTGGTCTGTTTTTCAATTGTGCTTTACGATATTCAGGAAAAGCATACTGATGAAATACGTTTGCTTTCTGATAAGATTGATCTATTACAGAAAAATCACGTTTCTCAGGCAGACCTTGTGAAATCAAAAGACCAGGAGGTTGAGTCATTGGGAAATGAGCTAAAGCAAGTACAGCAAAAATTCACCAATCTGGCGCAGCAAAAACCAATAGCTCAAAAGGAAACTTTTGTATATCGTACCGATACGGTTTATCTAACGCAGATCGAATATATAACTGCTATTGTTGATCCTGTTGAACCAAAAGAGGTCGCTACTCATAAAAAGGAAGAACAAACTGAACTAGTGGAAAGTACATATTTACCGGAAAGAGAGATTGATGAAGCCATCTATCCCAGTAAATTAAAGATGGGTAAAAGACAACAATCGGAACCCATTGTATTCAAATTTGGTTCTCTTACTGCTCGAAAGGACTAATTCAATAATCGTACAAATTAATTATGAACGTAATAAAAAAAATTACCATGAAAAAACTATGTCTAATTTTTGCAATATCACTATTCCCGCTATCTGGATTTTGTCAGTTTATAGGTGATACCGTGATTGTCTATGTAGAAAATCGTGTAGAAATTAAGGTAGCAGTTCCTGATTATAAAAATATCAAGACTTTAGATAGTGTTGTCTTTGCGTTAAATGAACTTAAAAGAAACATGCCCGTATTGGAGAATCAAATTTCTGCAAAGACAGCCGACTTAATTAAATACTCAGTAGGAGGCTCGCTGACAGTAGAGCCTGGAGATCCAAAGATAATCTATATGATTAAAAAAGGTGAATTCTCCAATACAGGATTCAGAGACAAGGCCATAATAAGTGGTGAAATGTATAAAATAATAATTACAACTACTGATATATCAAAGATCTCAGAGCTGCCCTTATCTAACTGTTTTGAAAAAGTTATCGCCATGCTTCCGAGAAAAACCAATTGGTCAAGATCGATTTATTATGAGTGTATTAATGGAAATATAACAGAGCTTGAAAACAAAATGAATAAGGTGGATTTTATTGAATTCGATCTTGGAGCAGGAGCAGGCTTGATCAAAAGTGCCTGGGTTGCTGATCTTTCATTTGGAATAAGTCTTGGCTTTAACCGTAAAGGAATGTACCGAGGTCCTTATGTCTCTTCAAACCTGGTATTTGATTTTGATGCGGAGGACAAAATGAATATTAATACGTTTTTGAATGCGGGCTACCAGTGGGACATTAATCATAAATCAGACAAGCGTGAGTATTTGGGTGTTGAGCTGGGGTATTTGATTTCAAAACAAGGTGATCTTTTTGGAAAGAATACCTTCAAACTTGGCGTCAACTGGTCTCCTGCAAAATTCATTACTGTTAGTCCACAGTTATACATTACTGATAATTTTAAAACTGCGTACCCTGCTTTGAGAATTGGATTTGGAATTTGATAGTCATGGATTATAATATCCAATTTTATTTGTACAATTTTTGAAAACAGTTGTGCTTCATTAGAATCAAGACTAACAAGTAAAAAAAAAATAGACAGTGCTTTTTTCAATTAATTTTTAACGTGGTCATTACAAGATTTATAGTTTTGCTGACTAAAAAAGGGGTTCAAAAAAATATATTTGAGCTTATGAGTAAAGATATTATTGAAATGTTTTAACTTTTTGTCGCATTTGGAAAATGAACAATTGGAATCTTGAATTTAATTGAAATGATCAACAAACTATTTTTCTTATTACCAGCGATTCTTTTTAATAATCAAATAGCCTATTCACAAAACACTTTACCCGCTAAAGGTATTTGCGCCCATCGTGGAGCCATGGATACACATCCGGAAAATACCATTGCTGCTTTTAAAGAAGCCATTCGACTACATGCTCAGATGATTGAGTTTGACGTCCGCATGACAAAAGACAATAAGTTAGTGATTCTCCATGACGAGACCGTTGACAGAACTACAAATGGTACTGGGAAAATTGAAGACCTTACGATAAAGCAAGTAAAACGCCTTGATGCAGGTTCGTGGAAGTCTCAAAAATTCAAAGGTGAAAAAATTCCAAGCTTTGAAGAAACACTATCAATAATGCCTGATGATATTTGGCTAAATGTCCATCTCAAAGGAGGTGAAAAATTGGGAAAAAAGGTAGCCAAGGTTTTAGTAAAACAAGGTAGACTTAGGCAGGCATTTTTAGCTTGTGGCACAAATGCTGCTGCAGCTGCTCTCAAAGTAAATTCCGAAATTCTAATTTGCAATATGGAACGGCAAGCTGATACCAAAGCATATGTAGAGCAGACTATTGCGAACAAGAATGAATTCATTCAGTTATACAAAGTTACAGTTAACTCCGAAATAGCTGATTACACTAAAAAATTAAACTCAAATAATGTTAAAATAAATTATTGCTGCACAGATTCTCCGGAGGATGTAAAAATGTTATTTGACTATGGGGTAGAATTTGTTTTGGTAAATGAACTTGGGAAAATGATGGATTCTTTAAATTTGGAATTAAAATAGATGTAAATATTACCAATTGACTAATCATGCTGCCGGGTCATGGACTAATTTATTTTTACAAACCTCAATGGCGTGTAGAGGAGGTATTAAATTCCGCCTTGATGGAATGGCGATAAATGCATTGAAAATGCTTGGTGAAGACTTCAAGTGAAGTTATCTATTTCTTAATTTTACAATCAAAATAAAACGATATGAACACAGCCCAAAAAGGAATTTTTATTGAAGGGAATATTGCCTTTACTTATTTAGAATACGACCTCAATTATTTTAATGACCTGAGTAAAATAAAATCTGCCTTAAATAATATTAATAATCTAAACGATGGGCAGGTTCACATTGTCATTTCATTTGGAAAGAAGGCATGGGACTGGATTAACCCTGACTGGGCTCCAGAAGGCTTTGCAGAATTTAGAGAGGTAATTGGGCAGCAAGGGCATACTATGCCATCAACCCAGAGAGATCTTTTCTTTTGGCTGAACAGCAACCACAAAGACAATAATTTTGATATTTCCAGAGCCATTCACAATGAAATGAAATCGCTAGCAACGTTAGAAACAGAACAAGAAGGTTTTAGATATCACGACTCGAGAGATTTTACAGGATTTATCGATGGCACCGAAAACCCAAAAGAGGATGAAAGATATGGAATTGCGTTGGTTGCTGAAGGAAACCCTGGAGCAGGAGGAAGTCATGTGTTTACCCAGAAGTGGATTCACGATTTGGATGCATTTCATGCTCTGCCAGTTGAAATGCAGGAAAAAGTCATTGGAAGAACCAAACAGGACAGCATAGAACTAGAAGGAGATGCCATGCCCGATAATTCTCATGTGAGCAGGTCAGACGCTAAAGTAGATGGTGTGGCCATGAAAATTTATAGGCGAAGTACACCTTTTGGCAATGTGAGTGAACATGGTTTGTATTTTCTTGCTTTTGCATGTCATCCATACAGAATACAGATACAATTGGAGCGAATGACTGGTGCAACTGAAGACAAAATCCATGATAAACTCATGGAATATTCCAAGCCTGTAACTGGTTCGTATTGGTTTGCCCCGTCAATAAATGATCTTGAAAAAATAATTAAATAAATTCTATCCACAAAGCTCTGAGGGTTGCATGTATTGATCTGTGTTTGCTAACCCCAAAACTCAGCAATGATATGCTATTTTTTGCTTTCCTTTTTTTCCTTTGGATTAATTTTATCTATAATCTTTTTTTCCAATTCTTCCATTAGCTCAGGGTTATCTTCTATTAATCTTTTTACAGAATCTCTACCCTGGCCAAGCTTGTTGCCATCGTAGGAAAACCACGAACCTGCCTTTTGAATAATTTCCAACTCAACACCAATATCAAGAATTTCTCCACTTTTAGAAATCCCCAGTCCGTACATGATATCAAATTCTACTACCTTAAATGGTGGGGCAACTTTATTTTTAACCACTTTAACCCTTGTTCTATTTCCCAAAATGTTATCAGCACTTTCTTTTATCTGGCCAATTCTTCTTATATCCAATCGGACGGAAGC
>CAZDRA010000018.1:0-29778 GCA_964507705.1 uncultured Roseivirgaceae bacterium
TCTTTTATCCTTGTAAGCCCATTGTCATGTGACCGAAAAAAATCAACCTCAAATACTCCTTCTTCATCCGTTTTTTGCAAAGAAAATTCAGGCCGTCCTGCATTTGATGATCCTCCTCCCACATTTTGCGATCGAAACATTATCACTTCCCCATTGGGCTCTGCATATTGATAAGTTGAGTTTTCCAATATGTGCTGGGTTTGCTGCCAGGTCTTTCCCCTATCCATGGAGCGCCTGTCATATACATGAATATCTCCGTTGTTGTATTTAAAAACACTTCCTGCCGGACAAAAACTTTCATGCTCAGGGACGATCAATTGGGTTTCACCCCTAATAACTTTTATACCCGGCACATAACTTACTCTGGACTTTACTTTTTCATATTTTGGGTCAAAGACTGATGGCGCATCGTCAGACTTTGCGGTAATACTCTTTTCATTTTCTTGAGCAGATAAATCTGTCAAAGACAAGTAGCTCAATGAGGTCAAAAAAAGCATGGTTGAAATCGGGTATATTAGTAATTTCATATTTACTTTATTTTTATAATAAAACTTAATAGTGAATTAACCAGAGTTTCGCATTCATATAAAATGAAATACTCAGTCTTCGTTTTTTAATAATACCCATAATTGAAGAAGAAAGACTAATCATAAATTTAATTTTTATATTTCGAAACCCACACTAAATTTCAATTCTAATAAATCACTACTTTTGAAATCTAAATTTTCACTCATTTGTCTAACAACAAAAGCATACTTATTGTCATTAATCCAGCAGCTGGAAAATCTTCCTTTGAGAAAAAATTATTTTACTTAGAAGGCAGGTTAAAAGAAGCTCATGTGGATTATAACCTATTCTTCACTGAACATAATAATGCAGGGAAATTAGCTGACACAATTATAAAAAATCCTTCGATTAATGAAGTATTCGTGATGGGTGGAGATGGCACGTTAAATTATATAGTGAATGAAATACAAGGAAAAAGCCTGCCTATCAGTATAGTCAGTAATGGAACAGGTAATGATTCTGTAAAATCTCTGCATGGAGAACTAAATTTTAAAAAACAGGTTGATATTGCTTTGAATGGAAAAGTGCAGAAATTTGATCTGGGTATTTGCAATAAAAGATATTTTGTGAATGGCGTAGGCATTGGTTTCGATGGACAAGTAGTAAAAGAGATGGTTGAGCGAGGCAACAAAAGTGGCAGCCACATGGACTATCTGCTTACCGTACTCCGGATTGTCGCTGGATTTAAAGAAAAAATGCTTCATTTCTCCATGGATGGGAAACCATTTGAAAAGAAAATACTACTCATGACCATATCCAATGGCACCACATTTGGAGGAGGTTTTGTGATCAATCCTTTTGCTAAAACCAATGATGGCTTGCTGGACATTTGTATTCTTAATGAAATATCACCCCTCAAGAGGTTTTGGCACTTACCAAAACTAAAAACCGGAGCACACCACAAACTAAAGGAATGTGAGTTTCATCTGGCCAAGAACATAACTATTGAAGCTACAGATCAATTGGTCGCCCATCTGGATGGAGAATTTATTGGACATCCCCCATTTGATATCTCTATTAAAAAAGAGATGCTCCTCGTCAGGACGCCAGCTTAGCTTTTTTAGCAAGCTTGATATAGAAAAATAAGGCCCCAGAAAAAACCAGTATTGATATAAACTGTGAGTTTGACAGTACATTGTCAATTAGAAAACCACGCTTCAGATCTCCCCTAAAAACCTCCAGCACTGATCTTCCGATAGCATATAGCATCAAATAAATCATGAACAATTGGCCATCAAATTGTTTTCTTCTTTTTACAATTAAAATGACTCCCAGTATGGATAGTAGCATGAGAGATTCAAAAAGCTGTGTTGGATAAAGAGGGGTATTTAATGGCTCCGCAGCACAAATAGGATCGGTAAAGGTAACCGAAAAAAGACCATCATGCGGCTTGCCATGACAGCATCCTGCCATGAAGCAACCGAGCCGGCCAAAGACATGCAAAATACAGACAGTTACTGCCAATATATCAAACATGGGCAGCACGGGCAACTTATTTTTTCTGAAAAATATTAGGATAGTGGGGATGGTAAATAATAGCGATCCATAAAAAACAAAACCATTACTGAATGACTTAAAAAGTAGAGAAGGATCACTCAAATAAAGTTTGGGATCCTCAAAAATGATAAAAAATTTACCGCCCACTACCGCAGCTACAACAATGAGAATAAATAGCATCTGGATAGTCTCAATCTTTGTATTGAATTGCTTTTTGGACTGGTATCCGGCATAAACAACACCTAGAATAGCTCCACAGGCTATAAAAACCCCATAGGAATATAGAGTAATGGTATTGGGTAAAAAACCTTGTAAAAACCCAGGGACTTCAAATTGAAAAAATATTGGATGCATATATATTAAGTTTTTATTGCCGAATGAATTTACTCAATAATAAGGTGCAAATCTGGAATAAAAAGTTCAAAACGACATGATTTGTCATTTTTAAATTAAGCATTTATTAAACTAACATTTCATTTATTTATGACGAAGAATTCTATTTTACTAAAAGTTTGCTTGTAGCAATTACTTTGCTATTGCTGATCATTTGGACTATATACAAACCTGCTTTTAGGTCACTTTTTTGCAATGCTATCTGATGGCCAGAAATATAATCATAAGATTTTGCTATCTTTCCATCACTGCTAACTATTAACATTGTCATTGGCTTTTCAATATCAGTGTGAAATTTTAAAATCGATTTACTAGTCATAGGATTTGGCACTATTGATATGACGGCCTCATTTAAATCAATTTTATCTATACCGGTAACAAATTGCCTGTATCTCATCATGATTTTATGAATACCATTGACTTTTTTGTGGTAATATAAAATTTGCTTGTTCGCAGTAATTGTCGGTGCTTCAACAATATTGGCAATGACCTCTGAAAACAAAACCTGAGAAGTAGAAAAAACATCGGTCGGAGTATCCCGAACTGCCACACATACCTCAAATACCGTGTTGATTGTTACCACGCCCTTAAGATATCTGGTATAATAAAACTCTAAATTATCTTTTGAAATACAGGGAGCATAATAGATATAATTAGGATCATTGATATTTTGCAATATTTCGTCAGCACCAGGAATTTTGATAAAAGTTGAGTCATTTTCCTTCTTTGCAATTCCGATCCATGTTTCGCAGGGTCCCTGACATACTCCGTCAAACCTTGCATTATTGAAATACAGCATTTGTCCATCATAACTAATACCATGATCCATTATTAACCATCCTGGAGAATAAATATAAAAATCTCCACGCAGTCTTCCCGTGTTAGAAACACTCCCTTGATTGAATTTTCCACGAAACAGATTGTCAAATTCTTCTGGATATGCCCGTAAAGAGGTCCAATAAAAATTGTTTAATGAATCCATATCAGCAACTGCATCAAGTTGAGGAGGGGTTAATTGATTTGCTCCCACTAATTCACCGGCGAAACTAAAAGTCGAATCATTCACTTTAGTGGCATAAAAAAGTTTTGTGTTTATGCCATCATTTAAGTTATTGAAAATAATATATTTCTCATCTGAAGAAATAAAAGGTTCCATTGCGTCAAAAGAAAGACCACTAATTGTAACTGGTATTTCCGGTCCATAAGAGGGGTATGATTGACAATTGCCATTTGTTCCATGAAATATCAACCATCCAATAACTATTATTTTAAATATTCTACTCAACAATATCATGACCGCAAATTTCACATAATATTCTGAATATTTCTATTAAAATTCTAGGCTAGTGTCAAAATGAATTTATTCAATAATAAGCATAAATAACTGCAATAAAATTTCTTTAGTATTTTACATGGTTAAAAGAGGAAAAAACCTGACACATATATTTTGACTCCAACCGTTGCGAGCCTGGTTTACTGGAAATTGATTATGTTTAATGATTGATAACAAGCCCCCACTCGTCCTCGTTTGTAACTAGGATGAAATTGGATAAAATATTTACCATACGGTAATGAGTCTGTAAAAATAAAATCTTCGTTCCCTGATGTTGTCTTCAAGAAATTAAGCTTGTCGAAAACCCTAAAAGAAATTCAACGCTATGATTAAGAAAAAGGTAAAAACACAAAAAGGGCTTGTCAAGAAACTAAGGAATATCCGAGATAAGATTAATATGGATATTCAGGACATGACATTCGAGCAAGAAAAGGAATATATAGAAAAAATGTGTTCAACTTGGAAGAACTCTCCAAAGCAAACACTAAAATCTATAGACTCATGATTCATAATTTGCAAACGGTGGATTTTAGCAGAAGCACTAGCGACGAAAACAACCTGCCTGAAAGACCTATTTTCCTTGCCATTACCCTCGTTTGTAACGAGGGTAAAAATATCAACAGTAGAAATAGTCCATGAAATCATTAACTTTGCAGAACAACAAGAAAAAACTAATGGATACAACGTGGATAAAGACAGAATTACACCAGATTATTGATCGGGTTACTGATGGCAGGATTCTACAGGCTGTACATACAATTTTGAGTTCTCAGACCAATATACAAACTTACATTTCTTCAGGGCAGTCTTTGACAAAACAAGCAATGGATGAAATGCTGGAAGCTTCAGAAGCAGAAATTAGTACCGGAAAAGTAACCGATCATGAAGAAATCAAAAAAGAGATTTTAAGTTGGAGAAAAAAGTAACCTAGACTGAACTGGCCAAACAAGACCTGCGCAACATTTACAAATTTAAAAGTAAAACATCAAAAGAAGATAAAGCCTTTGCCCTTGTTGAAAAACTAAGAAAGAAAGCGGATGTATTATATAAAACCCACACGGGTGGTACAAGATACATAAGTGAACTACATCCTAAGATCAACTATAAAAAATTAGTAGAGGGCGATTACATTATCATTTATCGCAAAGAGGAAAAACAGGTATGGGTAAACCGTGTTTTTGGCGCAAAACAAGATCCTGTAAAATTGAACATAAGCATTAGTACCTAAAAATTGACCTCCACTCATCCTCGTTTGTAACAAGGATGAAAAATATCATCCATAGAAATGGTCCATGAAAACCATGAAATCATTTGCTTTACAGAACAAACTCAGATTTCAATATTCAATTTAAATCCCCAGGAAGTAACAGGAGGAATTGAGTAGTTTTCCATTCCCCGACTAAATTTACCACCGCCAATAAAGTAATTATGTTCTGGGTCTATGCCTGCTTTTCCTGCTTCGGACCAAAGCAGGAAATTGCTGCCTACAATAGAAAATCTCATTCTTTCTATAAAAATATTCTCAGTAATCTTTGATGGGAAAACATAAGAAATTGCCACTTCTCTAAGTTTGATAAATGAAGCTGAATACATCCAATTATCAGGATAATTCCAATTTGTTTTATAAATTGCTTCCTTTGGTGTAATAAAAATTGTCGTTTTAGGATTTCCATCATTTAGCACATAGTTGCCTTCTTCATCTTCATAAACTCCTGGGATAAAGGAAGCATTATTCAAATTATCCGGAGTCCAAGGGTTTCCCCCCGACCAGGGTAGGCCTCCATGAGTTTCGTCTCTCCCTCCAACCCAAATAGATTCATTTTGAAATATATCTTCCTTGTTACTCCCTTCTAAAGTACTTTTCAACAGCCCACCAGAAGTGAGATACCTCATGGTGTTTGAAATAAAAACACCGCCCTGTCTCCAGTCGAAAAGAACAGACAGGCTAAAATTTTTATAGCGGAAATTTGAATTAAAGCCCATATTGAAATCATGGTTGATATTACCTAACAATCTATCGTTTACCATATTTCTTTTCGGATACCCCTCATCATCTAATAACACATAACCGAAGTAGGGAGAATCATTATCCTCAACAGTAAGGTACTGTCTGGAATACAAATTATCTATTGTCTCGCCCATATACCAGCGGTTAATTATATTAGATTCATTCCAAATGTTCAGATGCATATCATCCAAAATATACTCTGCTTTTATTTTGTTTTGAAAATAATTAACTCCCAAATCCCAACTGAATGTTTCGTTTTGTATGGGAGTTATACTCAATTGCATTTATATACCCTTTTCAGAAATATCCAGCGCATTTATATATCTCGATGAAAATCCCGTGTTAGGTGAAAGCTTGATAGCCAAAAGCAAATCTTTGGACATATTATTATAATAATTGATCGACAGGTTTAGTCTGTTACCAAATGCTCTTAAGTCAATTCCGGATTCTATTATTTCTTTTGTTGGTTGCTTTAGATCAGGACTTATGAGAGAATTTGTGATAACTGGAAAATTATCGATACCACTAATTTTACTCCAATTTGCCTTGTAGCTTAATCTATCTATCCATGATGGGAAATTTATAATATTTGAAATGATGAAAGTTGTCCCAATTGACAAGCTATTATATGGTTCGGCATTATCAAAATTAGCATTTATCGAGCTCCCATTATTCCCCACGCTTAATTGATTATACACGCTTATTTGACTATTCTTAGTCAGTTCACGACCAATTGCAAAATCAAGATATACCAAATCATTAAAACCAATTTCGTTTAACCATGAAAATCTGTGCCGCTTACTTTTTGATGAAAAAGTATTGGTAAGAAATTCATTATCAAAGTTGTACTCAAGTGGGGCGTCCAACTGATTTCTGAATTTCATCAGTGTTGAGTCATTAAAATACAACAAGTCGGCATTGAGTGTACTTGTTATGTGGACTTTATTGAATCTCTTATTCAAATTTATCCCAAAGTTAATATCTGAATTTCTCTGACTGATATCTTCAATCCCGTATGCGCCTGAATTATACCTGTATGAAGAACTGAATGCTTTTTTTCTTTCTCTCTTTTCGCTATAACTGTCAAACGCATACCTGCCAAAGACGTCTAATCCATCTATAATCGAATACCTTATACCAAAGTTGCCCCTAAAGCGATTTCTATTCAATCCATTTTTGTTTTCAATTACTGTAAACCAGGGATTGTCAACATTTGCCCTGTAATTTCGCTGCCGATAGTTTTCCTGTCCTTCAATCCAATAATCTTTCAATTCAGAAATAGAAACATTCGGAGGAATGCGATAAACGGCACTAACAGGGTTTGTCGACCACCTCCCTCCAGGCGGTCGATTATCAGAGCTTATTTTGCTGTAGGCTATATTAGCTGAGAGTTCCAATTTTTCGAATGGCCTGAATATTCCATACGAATTAATTGTATTTCTTCTGAAATCAGTATTTGGGATCACTCCTTTATTTCTTGTATCTCCGATTGATACACCTCCTTCGAGTGCATTGCCTTTTGATGAAACTGATATTACATTATTAAATGTTGTCCCTGTTTGAAAAAAGTTGTTTTGATTTTCAGGATATGAATTTAACAAGGTAGCAATAGGATTACCTGCCTGATCAACAGGACTGTCAAATTGGATGGCCATATTGCCTTCATCTAACCTTGGGCCAAAAGCAGGACTCCGGCTCATATCATAAAGCCCATTGCTCCCCGATCCAAATTCATTTTGGAATTCCGGCATTTTATAAACTTTATCAAATATGGCTGATGAATGGAAGCCTACATTTAAACCTTTTTTTTGAGCTGTTTTGGTATTTATCAATATTACTCCATCTGCTGCCTCTGCTCCATAGATAACTGTGGCAATACCACCTTTTAAAACAGTGATATCTTTGATGTCTTCAATATTGATATCTAGTGTATTATCACCAAAATCGACCGGAATATAATTGAATATATTAGAAATTCCATTATTGCGATTATTGAGTTGTACTCCATCCACAACATATAAGGGCACTCCTTTTCCGAAATATGAATTACTACCCCGGATTTTAACCAAAACGGTTGATGCCATATCCCCATTGGTCTCGCTCACCTCAACTCCGGGAATCTTGGCAGAAAACGCTTTTACGGAATTGATATGAGGAAATTTTTGTTCAGACAGAATTATGCGATCTATGGAATAGGAATGCTTTTTAGTATTTAATATCATGAATGGCCTTAGCGAAATCATGGTATCTGGCCATTGGAATTGCTTTTCATGAATCAATGAATCTTGGTGAGATTCAGAATTTGCAACTTTATCTCCGTAAAATAATTGCTTTGATTTGGCAAAAGATATGGTAGCAAAAAAATAATACCATATAAAAAAAATAACCTTGGTGTTCATGATAAAAAAATAGTTTACGAAAAAAATATTTTAATAGATTTTAATCCAATAGTACGTTAAAAAATTAAATGGTAATAGTGCTATAACCTTAAATCCGCAAGGTTTTTCATAACAAAGAATAAAATCAACGAATACTGTTTGTAATGATATATTTTAAGCATCTTGATTTTCACCCATTTGGGTGAATCGTATTTTTAGGATAAAAGACCATTCAAGCTCAAAAAGCAAGGTTTTAATGAAATTTGATAATTCCTTGCGGATTTAAGGTATAACATATAATTTCTTTGACATGTTTCTGGTTTTTGATAGAGTATGTGCTAATACCGGATACATCAAAAAAATGAAGCCGAAAGATGGGTAAGAAATATAAAAACTTAAAAACCATGAAGTCCTCGTTACTAACTTTAGCACCTAAAGCTAAATCAAGTATTGGTTAATAATAATTATTTAATCAATTTTGGTTTTACGATATTTTTATAAATATCAAATTAATTATCTATTCAATTTTATTCATTTCTACAATAAAAATTCGAACTCAATCTTATGGCCAAACCTGATAAAAAGCTTTTTCTACTCGATGCAATGGCACTTATTTTCAGGGCGCATTTTGCATTTAGCAAAAATCCAAGAATCAACTCCAAGGGTGTAAACACAGGTGTTGTACTGGGGTTTGCCAATTCATTGATTGAAATAATAAATAAGCAAAAACCAACACATATCGGTGTGGCATTCGATATGCCTGGACCTACTTTTCGGCATGAAATGTACAAAGAATACAAGGCCAACAGAGAAGCAGCTCCTGAAGATATTAAGATCGGGATTCCGATCGTCAAAGAACTTGTAAAGTGCTTCAATATCCCAGTGATTGAAAAAAGTGGGTTTGAGGCGGATGATGTGATTGGAACGCTGGCAAAAAGAGCGTCCAAAGCAGGGTTTGAAGTATTCATGATGACTCCCGACAAAGATTATGCACAGCTGGTTGAGGAGCATGTTTATTTGTACAAACCCGCATACATGGGCAACGGTGTAGATATCCTGGGTATTGAAGAGGTATTGAAAAAATTTGATATCGCCAATGTCGATCAGGTAAGAGATATTCTTGGGCTCCAGGGAGATGCTTCAGACAACATTCCGGGTATTCCGGGAATAGGCGCCAAGACTGCCGTGAAGCTACTAAAAGAATATGGCAGTGTAGAAAATCTGGTAGCAAATAGTGACAAGCTAAAGGGCAAGCAGAGAGAAAATGTTGAAAACTTTGGCAAACAAGGAATTTTATCTAAAGAACTTGCTACCATCGTTTTGGATGTGCCGGTAGATTTTGATGAAAAAGCACTGAAATACGAAGGCTTTGATGAGCCGAAATTGAAAGCAATGTTTGAAGAGCTGGAATTCCGAAATCTTGCAAATCGTATCTTCGGAGGTGCATCAACTGGAACTATAAAACCAGAAAATACCCAATTGTCCATGTTTGGAAGTACTCCCCAGCCAACTTCGGTAGTTGAAGAACCAGAGGAAGAAATTAAGGAAGAAGAGAAAAAAAATCTTTACAATACCATCCACGATTATCACCTGATCGATACCCCTGAGTTGATTGAAAATCTGATATCATACCTAAAACTCCAGGAAGAATTTTGCTTCGACACAGAAACCACCAGTGTTGATGCCAGAAATGCTGAATTGGTTGGAATCGCCTTTTCATATGTATCCGGAGAGGCATACTATACGCCTATCCCTGAAGACCAGGAAAAAGCCATGGAAATAATTGGGTTATTCAAAGGCGTCCTTGAAGATGAATCTATAATAAAGATTGGTCAAAATATTAAATACGATATTTTGGTGCTCAAGAATTACGACATCGAAGTAAAAGGCAAAATATTTGATACCATGCTGGCGCACTACCTCCTTGAGCCCGACATGCGACACAACATGGATGTGTTGGCGGAAAATTACCTTAATTATTCACCAGTCTCTATTAAAACCCTAATTGGAGGGAAAGGCGCAAAACAGGGATCGATGCGTGATGTGGCGATTGAAAAAATTGTACAGTATGCTGGAGAAGATGCCGACATTACCCTGCAATTGAAATACAAATTGGAAGAATTGATTAATGAAAAGGGGATTGGAAAACTACTTTATGAACTCGAATTACCACTTGTAAATGTCCTTGCAGACATGGAATACGAAGGCGTAACCGTAGATGAGGATGTCTTGACTCAGCTTTCAAAGGAATTGGCTATCTCAAGTGAACAAGTTGAAAAAGAGATTTATGAGATCTCAGGAGTGAAGTTTAACATTGCCTCTCCCAAGCAACTGGGTGCAGTACTATTTGAAAAACTGAAACTTATCGAAAAACCCAAGAAAACCAAGACAGGGCAATATGCAACAGGTGAAGAAATTCTGAACGGCTTAGCAAACGAGCATCCTATTGCCTCAAAGATTCTGGATTTTAGAGAACTTCAAAAATTAAAATCTACTTATGTAGATGCTCTACCAACATTGATCAGCAAAAAGGATGGAAGAATTCACACGTCTTACAATCAGGCCGTAGCAGCAACCGGTAGATTGAGCAGTACAAATCCTAATCTTCAAAATATCCCAATTCGTACAACCAAAGGTCGTGAGATCAGAAAAGCTTTTATACCCAGAGGTGAGGGATTTACACTCATGGCAGCGGATTATTCACAAATAGAATTACGAATTATGGCTGCCTTCGCTAAAGATGAAAGCATGATTGACGCATTTAAAAACGGACGAGATATTCATGCTACCACAGCCAGCAAAATATTTAAAGTCCCGCTGGAAGATGTGGACGATGATATGCGTAGAAAAGCCAAGACGGCAAATTTCGGTATCATTTACGGCATATCGGCATTTGGCCTTTCGCAGCGTCTTGGCATTCCCAGGAGAGAGGCGGTAGAAATAATTGATGCATATTTTACAGAATTTTCCGCAGTAAAATCCTACATGGATAACGTAATCAATGAAGCAAGGGAAAATAAATATGTAGAAACTGTACTGGGAAGAAAGAGATATTTAAGAGATATCAACTCCAAGAATGCAACGATGAGGGGCTTTTCGGAACGTAATGCCATCAATGCCCCAATACAGGGCAGTGCGGCAGATATGATTAAAGTAGCCATGATAAACATTCATAATTGGATGAAAAAGGAAAACCTGAAATCGAAAATGATCCTACAGGTACATGACGAATTGGTCTTTGATGTGCATCATTCTGAAAAAGAAATGCTGAAACAAAAAATTGCTGATTTTATGAAAACAGCTGTCGAACTGGAAGTGCCGATGGAAGTTGGCATGGGATTTGGAGACAACTGGCTCGAAGCACATTAATCGAACACTTAGAATGATTAATGGCTTTATTGTATAATTTTAAATTATAATTTAATAATAACGAAAACTGAAACTACTATGAAAAAGATTTTTTTATCAACAGTCGTACTATCGCTACTTTCCATTTTCTCATTGGTTCAAGCTCAGGGCTTGGGTGTCGGAATAAAAGCCGGCGCAAATTTCGCTAATCAATCAATTACAGATATTAGCACTGATAGCAAAACGGGTTTTCTTGGCGGTGTTTATGCCGTTATTGCATTTTCAGAAAAATGGGGCATTCAGCCCGAATTATTGTATTCTTCTCAAGGATCTGAAGTACCTGACAATGTCAATGATTTTACTTATATGAATATCCCTATTCTCCTCAGATGGAAACCCATCAGTTTTTTAAGCATCGAGGCCGGCCCGCAATTCTCAGTTCTTTTAGATGCTAAAGATCAATCCGGAGATTCATTTAAAGATAAAGTAAACAATAGCGATTTTGGCTTGGCATTGGGTGCCACAATTCATTTACCTCTGGGGTTCAATGGTGGTGTACGATATGTCTGGGGGTTTACCAATGTTTCGAATGTAGGCGATGACCATGAGGTAAAAAATACAACAGCACAAATATTTGTTGGCTGGACTATCTTCGGGAAAAAATAAAATTGCTAATTGCAATAAAATTGAAGTCCATTTTTATGATTTGAGGATGGACTTTTTTTATGATCTTTTTGAGAAAACATGGCTTGTGAAAAATTAATCTCACTAAATCAATGGATCGTTATAAAAATTTAACACATTGATAATGTGTAATTTAAACGATTCGTAAAATTTATTATAAACAACAGACAATCAGGTGTTTAATTAATAATTCATCATTTACAATTAATAATTAAACGAAGTGTTGATTAATAGAACAATACATCCTTTACCAAAGAGGCATCAAATTTTTTATGGATTATATCCAATACTTTGGACTTTGAAATAGTTAGTTCATGTCGCAGAGGGGCAGAGTTTAGCTTCACGAAAAGGACATCATCTTTTATATAAATTTTTTCAGTCCTTTTTGAAATTGGCTTGCCCATCATCGACTCCCAGGAACTTATCAATTTTTTCTGATCAAATTTTCCTCTCAATTTATAGGAATCAATCATCGCATCGATGGCCTCTTTAAGGCTGGAGGTATCAGATTTCCTTTCAGAATATTTATTTTTATATCTCATGGGTTTTTCATGCTATTCTTCTGAAGACAAGTTACCATTGTCTATCGTAATTACCTTCCATTCTATTTTTAATTTTTCCAAAAAATGATTGGTGCGTTCCGGCCTGGCGTCTGTTAAAAAAACCTGCCCAAATTTATGATGCTCAATCATTTCGGTCAGTTTCTGAATACGATGATCATCAAGTTTATCGAATATATCGTCCATCAGAAGTATGGGTTTAAAACCCTTCTCTTCACTAATAATATCAAATTGAGCCAGTTTCAGGGCGATCAGAAAGGATTTTTGCTGACCTTGCGATCCAAATTTCCTAAGTGGATATCCATTCATTTCAAAACTATAATCATCTTTGTGAATGCCAATATTTGTTCGTTGCAGGATTATATCTTTTTGTAACGAATTATAAAATATCTCTTTAAAGTCTTTACTCAACAATTTCGATTGATAACCCAGGCTGATTGTTTCCTTCCCTTCAGTGAGATATGTATAATGTCTGATGATGTGGGTTAAATATTTTTCGCAAAATTCTGCTCGCTTAATACATATATCTTTTCCCAGCGAAAGCAACAATCGATCATAAGGGTCCAAAATATCCTTATCTATTTTCCCCGATTCAGAAAATTGCTTTAATAGTCTGTTTCTTTGTTTCAAGGCGTGATTGTAATCAATCAGATTGAGGAGATAGGGTTTATCAAACTGAGATATTATACTATCAAAAAATTTTCTTCTGGTCCCTCCCCCATCGGTGATAAGCGCATGATCATTTGGCGCAATTAGCACGATGGGAAACATACCAATGATATCTGCCGATTTATCTACTGGGTTTTTATCAATGTTTATTTTTTTTCTCTTCCCCAACATCAATGAATTGCTGGTAACTATTGTTTTATCGTTTTGTGAGAATTTTCCAATAATGCTATAAAACTGTTCATCGTGGCGGATACTATTGCTATCCATGGAATTGAAAGCACTTTTGGTCATTGATAAAAAATGAATGGCATCGAGCAAGTTGGTTTTACCACTTCCATTGTCACCTACTATTGCATTTATATATTTTGAAAAATTGACATTTACTTCAATATAGTTTTTGAAATTTGCCAAAAAGAGATTTTCAAGATACATAAATTTCTTTGTTGAATGTTTTTAATTTAATTTCGCATCGCTTTTTAGAACCACTAGTTAATATTGGGTAAATTTTCTAAAAGCTTTGCAAAATTAAAATATTTAAGCAATCTCATATGTCAGCTGCAAAAGAAAAGAAGTCGCCTGCTACAAAAGCCCCATTTTCTAAAGACACTTACAAATTTTGGTTTGAAAGTATGCTTTTGATACGCAGGTTTGAAGAAAAAACAGGTCAACTGTACGGCCAACAAAAAATTAAAGGTTTTTGCCATTTGTACATTGGCCAGGAAGCCTGTGCTTCGGGAGCTATATCAGCATTGAAAGTAGGTGATGGCTATATCACTTCTTATAGGGATCATGCTCACCCATTGGCATTAGGTACCGACCCCAACAAGATAATGGCCGAATTGTATGGAAAAGAAACCGGTGTATCAAAAGGCAAAGGAGGGTCAATGCATATTTTTGATAAAGAGCGATATTTCTATGGTGGACATGGAATTGTTGGCGGTCAGATTCCTCTTGGAATGGGTATAGCATTTGCCGAAAAATACAAAAAGACAGATAAATTGTGCGTCACTTATATGGGTGATGGGGCAGTAAGACAGGGTGCTTTTCATGAGACGTTAAATCTTGCCATGCATTTTAAAATTCCAGTAATATTTGTTATTGAAAATAATGGATATGCAATGGGTACTTCAGTGCAAAGAACATCAAATGTGACAGATCTTGCCAAGTTGGGTGATGCATACGATATGCCATCAGAATCTGTAGATGCCATGAAAGTCGAAGATGTTCACAATGCAATATCCAGAGCAGCGGTGCGAGCGAGAAAAGGTGATGGGCCAACGCTTTTGGAATTTAAAACATACAGATATAAAGGACATTCCATGTCTGACCCTGCAAAATACAGAACAAAAGAAGAGGTAGAGTCATACAAAAGAAGAGACCCGATTGAACAGGTAAAACTTTCAATGATAAAATATAAATTTGGAAATGAGGCGTATTTTCAAAAGGTTGAAGCAAAAATAAAACAGCAGGTTCTTGAATCTGTTGATTTTGCAGAGAAATCGGATTTCCCAAAACCTGAAGAAATCTACAATGACGTATATGTGCAAGAAGATTATCCTTTTGTAAAGGATTAATCTTTGAAATATTTTTTTAATATTATTTATACTATTTTTGCATCCTGAAATTTTAAAAGATGGCGAAATCGAAGTTTAAAGAGAAACCAAGTAAAGGAGAAGAATTGCTGGAGAATCCAGAAGTTTTAGCTGAGCAAATCAGTAAGACCGAAGAATTTCTTGAGGACAACAAGAAATTGGTATTCTCTATCGGTGGGGTAATTGCAATTATAGTTGCAGCATATTTTTTGTATAACTATTGGTTAACCGATCGAAATGAAACTGCACAAAACGAGATGTTTCAAGCGGTTTATTATTTTGAGGCGGATAGTTTGGATAAGGCATTAAATGGTGATGGCAACAACCTTGGGTTTCTGGAAATTCTCGAAGACTTTTCCATGACTGATGCAGCAAATCTTTCGAATTACTATGTGGGAGCAATTTATCTCAAAAAGAGTGAATATATTTCTGCAGTAGATTATTTAGAAAAATATTCGTCCAGTGATTTATTGATTCAGGCAAGAGCTTATTCTCTTATTGGAGATTCCTATATGGAAATGGATAACGCCGAAGAAGCCGTGAGTTATTACAAAAAAGCTGCCAATTACAATTCAAATGAACATACCACCCCTGGTTATTTGATCAAGGCAGCCATTGCGTATGAAGAATTGGAAGATTATAGTTCGGCATTGGACTGCTACAATACGATAGTTAAAAAATATGTAAATGCCAGTGAGTACCAGAATGCTCGAAAACATAAGGCAAGATTAGAGGGTAAGGTGACTGCCGGATAATAACTGCCAAAAACTTTTTTTTAGAGGGATAAGGCAAAAACTTTATCCCTTTTTTAATGTAAAATAATTGATGACATGGCTTCTTCGAATAAAAATTTAAGCACTTTCAGTAATAAAAATCTTATTGATATTTCAGATAAAAAATTTGGGATTGTAGTCTCAGAGTGGAATTCAGAAATCACGGAGGCTCTTTATTCCGGTGCAGTTGAAACATTATTGCAAAACGGTGCGGAAAAGAAAAATATAATATACAAGTCAGTACCGGGAAGCTTTGAACTTACTTTAGGAGCACAATGGCTCGCAAAGGAAAATGATATTGATGTAGTAATAATTCTGGGCTGTGTAATCCAGGGTGATACACCACACTTCGATTACATATGCCAGGCGGTATCAAATGGGATTACACAAATCGCATTGAAATATGACAAACCTGTTGTCTTCGGCTTATTAACAACTCTTAATATGCAACAAGCACTTGATAGGGCTGGAGGAAAACATGGAAACAAAGGCGATGAAGCTGCCACAACGGCTATAAAAATGCTTGGATTCTGAAACTATTTCTACAACCAAGACCCTTATAAAAACCATCAGAAATATTTTAATACAAAACCCTATTCAAATCCATAATGAAAGTTTTGAAATTTGGCGGCACATCAGTTGGGCAGCCCTCAAGAATGCATCAAGTTGCAAAAATTGTTACCTCTGAGGAAGGACCAGTAATTGTTGTTTTATCAGCATTGTCAGGCACAACCAATTCACTGGTAAAAATAGGCGAGCAGCTTTCCAAAGGCTTACAGGAAAAGGCGTCGCAAGAAATAGAGACGTTATATGCTCATTATATTCAATTTCAAAATGCACTTGTTGAGAAAGAAAACAGCAAGGCAAAAGCTCAATATATAATCAACGAGCATTTTTCATTTATTCGCTCTCTGCAAAAGGTAACGTTTAATAAAAATTACACCAAGGAACTTCTGGCCCAGGGTGAGTTGTTGTCAACAAAGTTGTTTTCGGTTTATCTTGAAGAAATAGGATATAAAAATATTTTATTACCGGCATTGGACTACATGGCCATTGATGAAAATGATGAGCCGGATATGGATTATATTCAGGAACGACTAGGTAAATTGATCAAAGAACAAGATGCAAATACATTATTTATAACTCAAGGATATATTTGTTTAAACCGTGAAGAAAAAATTGACAATCTAAAAAGAGGTGGAAGCGATTATACTGCGTCTCTTATTGGTGCTGCAATTCGTGCCACTATTGTCCAGATATGGACTGACATTGATGGAATGCACAATAATGATCCTCGTTTTGTGAAAAACACAAGACCAGTTGCAGACCTCTCTTTTGATGAAGCCTCAGAGCTTGCATATTTTGGTGCCAAGATTCTTCACCCATCTTCTATTTTTCCAGCAAAGCAATTTAATATTCCTGTTCAATTAAAAAACACCATGGATCCAAAAGCATATGGCACCATGATTAGCAGTGAAGAGAAGACCAAAGAAATAAAAGCAATTGCAGCAAAAGATGGTATTACGGCCATAAAAATCAAATCGACAAGGATGCTTCTGGCATATGGTTTTTTAAATAATGTATTCGGAATATTCGAAAAATACAAAACATCCATAGACATGATCACCACATCTGAAGTGGCAGTATCACTTACGATAGACAACAATGACAGACTACCGGAAATAATTGCAGAACTGGAAGCTTTTGGTGCTGTGACAATAGACAAAGATCAATCTATCATTTGCATGGTGGGCAATGATGTGGTAGAAGAAAAAGGCATTGTAGAAAAGATATTTGATGCGCTGAAGGAAATCCCTATCAGAATGATTTCTTATGGAGGAAGCAAATACAATATCTCAATCCTTACAGAATCAAGATTTAAAAAGGATGCGTTAATTGCATTAAATAAGAAGTTATTTGGCCTTTAATTGTGCTGTTCAAAATAGTTTTATTTAAATTTTTGACTATTGAAGTTCTATCTTTTAGTTAACAATGAAATAGCATTACCGTATTTTTTTGCTCTCTTTATTGCGAAAAATTGTTATTTAAAAAATAACTCCATCCTGTTTTAACTATTTCTCCTTGCACTAACAATTATTTGATTAGATTCACAAGATTTTTTTAATCAATAAACAATTGACTTACCTATTAGTCTAACAATATTAATATGCATAAAGCAAGAGGAGTCCTTCTGGAAAAAAAATACCTGATACCATTCATATTGATCACGAGTCTGTTTTCTTTATGGGGATTTGCCAATGACATCACCAACCCAATGGTTGCGGCATTTAAAACTGTCATGGAAATATCAACTGCCAAAGCTACCTTGGTTCAATTGGCATTTTATGGAGGTTATGGCACTATGGCCATTCCTGCAGCATTATTTGCCATGAAGTATTCCTACAAAAAAGGAATCTTGCTGGGGCTGACACTATATGCTATTGGAGCATTGCTTTTCTTCCCTGCTGCGCAATATGAAATGTTTGGGTTTTTTCTGATCTCACTATACATACTGACTTTTGGCCTGGCTTTTCTTGAGACCATTGCAAATCCATATATTCTTTCTATGGGTGAGAAATCAACAGCCACACGCCGACTTAATCTGGCACAGTCATTTAATCCCATGGGGTCTATCTTAGGAATGTTTGTGGCCTCCAATGTGATTCTTTCTGCCCTGGATTCTGACAAAAGAAATGGACTTGGTGAATTGATCTTCCCAACCTTGAGTGCTACAGAAAAAGCAGTAATCAGGACGCATGATTTGGCAGTAATCAGGGATCCATATGTGATACTTGGAGTAGCGGTTCTTGTTATGTTTTTTATAATATTAGTTACCAAGCTGCCAAAGACAGAACACGCTGAAAAAGTGGATGTCAAGGCTTCATTCTCCCGGCTATTTAAAAACAAAAAATACCTTGAAGGTGTAGTAGCACAAGTATTTTATGTAGCGGCTCAAATTATGTGCTGGACATTTATCATACAATATGCCGATAACCTTGGTATTGATAAATCAACAGCTCAAAAATATAATATTGCAG
The DNA here is from genome assembly GCA_964507705.1 of uncultured Roseivirgaceae bacterium. Classification (GTDB taxonomy): domain Bacteria; phylum Bacteroidota; class Bacteroidia; order Cytophagales; family Cyclobacteriaceae; genus JAAUQL01. The sequence goes on from CAZDRA010000018.1 coordinate 18,841, forward strand.
CCATGGCCATATTTATCGCCAATAGATTTATAAGTACACTTCTGATGAAATATGTCAACTCATCCAAATTGCTTATGTATTTTGCTATTGGAGGAATCATCACAACTAGCGGAGTAATTTTCATTGAAGGAATGCTTGGGCTTTACTGTTTGATTGCTACATCTGCATTTATGTCGTTGATGTTTCCTACCATTTATGGCATTGCGCTTGATGGAATTGGTGAAGACACCAAACTTGGTGCTGCCGGATTGGTTATGGCCATAGTCGGAGGTGCACTGATGCCACCGATACAAGGTGCAATTATTGATTTAGAAACAGTTGGATTTTTGCCGGCAGTAAATTTCTCATTTATTCTACCTTTTGGCTGTTTTATAATTATTGCTATTTATGGATATCGGGCTTATAAATTGTATCCAAGAACAACAAAGTAGCCATGAGATTTAAACGATACTGCAAAACCCTCAAACTGGAAGGTGATCAACAATTAATTGAAAGTTATAAAAAAGCCCATGGGATCGGACAAATCTGGCCGGAAATTAGACAAGGCATGAAGGAAGTGGGCATCCTGGATATGGAAATATATATCCATGGGAATACTTTATTTATGATAATGGAAACCAAGTCTGACTTTGACCACAAATCTGCCATGAAAGAATTAGCTGCCAAACCGAGACAATCTGAATGGGAAGCTCATATGTCACAATTTCAAAAAACATCAGCTAATGCTTCTGCCGATGAAAAGTGGCAACTCATGGAACGCATTTTTGAACTGGATCAAAAGCAAATTTTTCAATCAACTGACGGACAGAAAAAAGTGATATAGTTGTATATGAGATCAATTTTTAGCAGTCCGTATCAAAAATGTACAGAAAGTAAAAACATAATCACCTCAATAATTCATGAATATAACCATTTCGCAGATAAGACATTGACAATCAGTCCAATCAGCCAAATTAGTCTAAAAATGAAGTTTTCTGAAACAATTAATTATATCAAAGTCAATGTCGTGATTTCCAACCTGCCTACCGGACAGGCAGGCTCTTTATAAGTTTCATTAATTATCTCCTGGATTATCCAGGTTCAAAAACTATATCACTTTTTATATTTCACTATTTATAAAGCAAGTCTAAGCCAATGGCGCCAACTAAATCATCGGAATAAGCAGATGATTTCAGATAGTCAAGCTCTTTTTTGGCATATTCCAATCTGCTTTTTATTTCCAATTCATCTACAACTGCCGCATAGTTTTCTTTCTGGATATAGGAAGTTAAATATTTAACGTGCTTTTCGAATAACGCAATTTCTTTTTTCTGTTTAGCAGCAAGCCTTTCATTATACCAACCGCTGCTAATTACGTAATCTCTATCAAATAAATTTCTGATTTCAGCATCGTTAATGCCCTTGCCTTCAAACTCACCATGCACCATAATGTGGAGCACGGCCTTCAATGGAGGTATGGCGGCCTCAACGCTTCCGTCAGTAAAATACGATTTTGCTACTTTTTCTTGTGCTTCGGTAATATTCTTAATACCATCAACAAAGGTTTCAAGGCCCTGAATTTCTGGTTCTAATATTTCGTTGCTGAAAACAGTATTTGGGTTTTCAAAAACCCGACCAAAGAAATGTTGCACAAATTTATCCGTGATTCTATACCCTAATCGACTTCCTAAAATGGTTTCGCCCTCATGAGTAAAGTCTTCAATTTTCTTTAGAAATCCCTGTTTGATAAGTAATTTCGGATCGCGTTCTTCTACTGACATTCGACTCCATATTTCCGGAATCAGCAAACTGACATCATGGTCAACCCTGATATTTCCTACATATCCGGCTGCGGTAGAAAAAGCATTGTGGCCTGTCAGGATAAAGGAGAGCAAAGCATTGTTCAGGTCCGTAACGGAGAAAATCGCATTGAATGGAGCTTTTGTCAATGCGCCTTCCGATCCTGCTCCGGTAGTAGATGGGGATTTCCCAGTCAGACTACTTATAAAGTCCATAAACAACTCGGGCAATTCCTGGTAATGAATTGGATTATAAACTGAAAGCGGACGAATGCCTTTTTCCTTCGGATTATTTCTTCTTCCCGGTAGTACGGCATTTACAGCATTAAGAACTGGTTTGTCTAAAGGAATTTTTCTGAAAAGACGAGTCCCTATTTCTGCAACATATTTTTCTACAGGATTTTGTATATCCAATCTATCTTGCAGGTAGCGGGGATTTTTAGTGGGCTTCCCATTTACAATCCTTGCATGGGCAGATGAAACAAAGTATTTCCCTTTTTCACTTTTGGTAAAATCATTGATTAATTTTTTCATCGGATTAGTAAATTTGTCAAACCCAATAGCATCATCAACCATTTTTGCAGCGTCCTTCCTATTTAATGGCTCAAAATTTGAGATAAATGTATTGGGCGCAGATAGATCAATTTCAGCCTGCTTATCGTAGCCTCTGTGGACTGCTTCATCCGGACGTTGGAATAATCTATATTCACAATTATCTACAAATTTCAAACTTTCGTTTTTGTAATCCTTATTGAGATATTCCAATTTGCGTGTCGGAACCACTACCGATGCTGTGATGTCATCTTCGACCTGAATTTTTGCCGAAGCAATAAAATCTTGCCGAAGTTTAAAGGTGCGCCATGCCCCGTTTTCTTCAAATCCTACCCTCAGATAGTTGGCAACAAGTGGTCTGTTGTTGTACTGCAATTCGTGACCTAACTGCCCATCAACGGTATCAACACTAAAATGTGATTTCCAATCATCACCCCAATCGGGCACATAAAATCGCTTGATGATCAGTACAAACCCTTTGATATATTGAGGGATAGTTTGAAGCCAGCCGTTGTACGTTTCGGTATATTCGCCGGGAGAGGGAGTAAGTAATTTTATCGAAGATCCGAGTGATCTTCTGCTACTCAACAATTTCCTTGAAGGATCTTTATCAGTATAGCCAACCTTATCTATAAACCGATCGCTGTAATTCTTGTTAATGATCTCTTCCACCAACTTGAAATCCTGGTTGAAATCGGAAACAAAAAATGGCCCGGTAAGGATAGAGTCGGAAATAGATTTTGAAATCTCTGACTTCCCTCCTCCCGATACAGTACTGGGTTTATGGCATAGGGTACCTTCGGCAACAGTTCCAATAAGTCGCCAGGACGGTGCGTTGGGTTTTTTCTTCATACATACTTTGTACCCTTCGGGGAGGATGTAAGTATTTGCCGACAGCAGCTTTATGGATACCTCCTTACCATTATTTTGCCAAAAAACTTTTTTCCTGTTGATGTCCATTTCAGCATTTTCCGGAACATAAATAACATTGGGATATAACTTATCAACCCCATATCCATCGCTATGCAAATCCATGATATCGCCATACATTTTCCTTACTTGCTCAAAAGAATGGTCATGCTTTTCTACAAGGCTATCGTTATGGAATTTTTCTGATTGACTATAAGACGGGAAGGCAAGTGCTCCTCCGGCATGCTCTTCTTCACTATTGCCATAAAGATTGGCAGAATAGCCTATTTGAGTTTTAACCTCTTTTTTAGAATACCCAAAATAGTTGTCTGCAATGACAGTAACGATAATGCCTTCTTCAGTTCTGATGGTAACCTTAAAAGCCTGGCCTTCATTATAAATTTCATCTTCTTTTTCCCAATACATACCATCTCTCAGCTCTCGTTCTGTGGCATCAGATTTGTTTGGCAGACCAAGTGCTTTCTTGTTTGCTCTTATTAAATGCGGAGCAAGGATTACACATCCGGTATGGCCATTCCAATGCTCGGTGTCAAGAGCAGCATCATTTTTTGGTAAGTATGGGTTTCCGGCATTTCCAAAAATAGATTCTACAAAATCTAAATTGCTAACTAAATTTCCGGGTGCAAAAAAACGGACTTCCAAAGATTTTTCTTTCGCAAACCCGAGAATCTCCGGCGAAACTTTTGGTCTCAATAAGAGCGAGACAAAAAGCTCTGCCTCCTCTTTTTCATTGGAGGTAAAAGGTAGTCTTAATAATTCTTTTGGCGGTTTCAGCGCTAAAGCCAATAGATTAGCTGCTGCAATTTTAGGAACAGATTTCTTGTCGTCAGGTGCAGGCAAACCACCCTGAGCAATTTGAAATACTCCTTTCGTCGTTCTTCTATCATTTTTTGGATTATGCAAAACCCCTTGCTGTAACCGATAAGATGAAATTATATCAGATTCAAACTTATCAGAACTAGGCGAGATCGATAACATCCTTGCTATACCGTGTCTGTCAAGTTCAAATGTCGAATGTGGCAATTTGATTTTCTCAACATCAATAACATCAGAAAAATAACTGTTTAAGAAGTTCTGAATCCTGGAATCTACAGGAGGTAAGTATTTTGAAAGCAGCCTCTCTTTTTCTTGATTATTTGAAATTAAATCTTCTGCGATTTCAAGAAATTTATTTCCTTTTTCTGCTCCATAAACTGGGAATCCCTTTGCCGAGAGTTTCAAATTTACAAATTGAATAAGACGTTTTTGATTTAAAGTAATCGATTTACCTTCCTTATTATAACCGAGTTTTCTTTTGAACTGCATATGCTGATAATTTAAATAATAAATTTATAGGTATGATGTAAATCAATTTTAGTGAAAACGCTAAATCTGATGTTGTCTTTGGCGAAAATACACAATTTGTTAAACAAACGATGTGTCAATTTGTTCGTAAAATTATGAGAAAAAATAGGCGGTAGTAAATTTCATATCTCAGAAAAGGAAAATCAATTTATGCGAAGTAACACAGGTAAATGCAAAGGAGGTTTTCCTGATCTTCTATCCAATAAAAACACATAGTACCAGTTTAACCATAAAATAAGTCATATAAATAGTTCAATTCGATGACTTTATGGATAGGTTCTAAATAAGCAATCCCAATTACAAAAATTTATTGCCCAAATTATCAACATAACTTCTGGAAATTGTCACTTCAATATCGTTGGACATTGTGAGTAAATATTTTGACGGACGAGTTGCAATTTGATGTATGTTGATATAAAAAGAACGGTGGATTTTTACGAAGTTGGTCTCTGGAAATGCCTTCATTAATTTGCTCATGCTTGTTCGTTCCAGTAGCGGATTTTTTCTTTCTTTGATGTGTACCAATACATAGTGGTCACTGGATTCGAGGAAAATAATGTCTTCAAAATTAATTTGGATGGCCGATTGAGGAAAGTAGAATGACTCACTTTCCTTTTTTAAAGCATTTAAGTTGATTTCTGTTAATCGTAGGTTTTCAGTAAGCAAAGTTTGATCTTTCTTTAAGGTATTAATTGTGTCCCCCAAGGCCAATGAAAAAAATATCATCTCCACAACATTGCCCACTTCCATAGCGTACCATGCAAAATCAGAAGAGGATATCGCATCAAATGAATACACCATATAAGACATGGCCAATGGATAGAATATAAAGTTGCCGTAAAGGAAATACTTAGACTGAGGTATTTTTTGGTAGAGATGAAAAAGCGTAACACAAAATATACTGGTGAAAATGACCATTCCAATGGCCAAGGAAATAAATTCTTCTATTTCAAATGGTAATACAAAAGATAGCCTGACAAGGGTTAACAATAATTGCAAAAAGGCCAATACAGACAAAAAATAATGCCATTTGGGGGTGTGTAATTTTGTTTTTAAATAAGACTGGATGAAGAGAATTAAAAAAATGGCGTAAAGCGGCGTAAGAAGAAGGTTATCAAATTTTGCAAATGTGGGTGTTTCGGGGTAGAGATATTGTAAAAAATAACCTTCACCAGCACTGCTTACCCATATACAAGCAATCAGAAAGGTGGTAATCACATAAAGCAAATGATTTTTGTCTCGAACCACAAAAAAGATAAACAGGTTGAAAAAACACATGATGAGCAAAGCTCCTATCAGGACAGCTTGTGTGATTAGCCTAACTGTAGTGGTTTCAGTAAATTTTTGCTGATTACTGATTTCAAAATCAAAGGTTTGGGCATTGATGCTGTTGGCATTCATATTGATGCTGGCATACAAGGTATCAAGTGAATGAGGCTTTAGTTTTATTTTGGCATAATTCTTAAAACCGCTGTTGACCTTTCTTTGCGACATGGGCGTGTCCTGTCCAATTTGTTTGATTTTTATTGTGCTATTTAAGTCATGGTAAACCACATCTTCTAGCCTTGATACAGCAAGTAGAAAATCTTCTTCTGATGAGTGATTGTGCAGCACAAATCGAATGTGTAAATACCCTGTTTCGGTGATCAGCGACTTTTCGTGATTGGCCGTATTTTCTTTCCAGTGATCATGGCCAATTATTTCACGAATCGATACTTCATTGTTAGACCTGAAGTATGAAAATGTTTTAATTAATTGCTGATCACTGTCCTTTCCAATTGTGTTTTTCGCAAAACTGTTTCCAAAAAAAACGAACAGTGTAAAGAGAAGTAAGGCACTATTTTTTTTCATTTCGATTTAAATCAATAAAGTTATTTGACGTGCAAATATCGTCATTTCCCGACGCGGATGAAAAATCGAACCTGCATTTCACGAGCAGAATATGGTTGTGTACGTCATACGGCCCATTAGTCGACGGTGATCCTCAGAATGTTCTCTATCCTTGTATACTAACAAATAAAAAAAACACGAATCATGACGAAAAAAATTACTTCACTTTATACACTTGTTGTATGTTTATTTTGTGCATTTTAAGTAAATGCACAAACTGTATTTGTAGGCGATATAAATACAGATGGTCAAGGCTCTTCTCCAAGAGAGTTTACAGAGTATAATGGAGATTTATACTTTAGAGCAAATGATGGTAAAAATGGTACAGAACTATGGAAATATGATGGCACTACTGAGACTTTAGTAGCCGATATTCATCCAAATGGTAGTTCAAACCCAGCAGATTTAACCGTTTATAATGGAGAATTATTTTTTAGAGCGTATAACCCTACAACTGGAGATGAACTCTATAAATATGATGGAACCAATGTTTCTTTGGTGGCTGATATTAGAGCAGATAATAGGAGTTCATATCCACGGTATTTAACCGTTTATAATGATACCTTATATTTTAGTGCTAATGATGGCACAAATGGTACAGAATTATGGAAGTATAACAGAACTACGGCTTCTTTAGCGGCTAATATTAGTTCATTAGATGGTTCGAGCCCAGCATATTTAACGGTGTATAATGGAGAATTATATTTTGCTGCAACACAGTCTGTATCACAAGGAATACAACTATTTAAATATAATGGAACGAGTCACTCTATGGCTGCATTAGTTAATTCGTTTGGTAATGCATATGTAAAATATTTAACTGTTTGTAATGGAATATTATATTTTAATGCAAGGGATGCAATGCTTAGTTCAAGCACAGCAGAACTATTTAAGTATGACGGAACTACAGTTTCTTTAGCTGCTAATATTAACGCAACCAGTAGCTCGAATCCACGATTTTTAACTGCTTTTAATGACACTTTATATTTTCAAGCAAATAATGGTGTAATTGGAGATGAATTATGGAAATATAACGGAACAAGTCATTCTTTAGTTGCAGATATCTATTCAGGAGCAGGTCCATCTTCCCCAAGATATTTAACTGTTTATAATAACAATTTATATTTTAGTGTAAATGATGGAACAGGAGTAAATGGTACAGAATTATGGATGTATGATGGCACTAATACTCCAGCTTTAGCTGCTGATGTTAAAACAGGAGCTGATGCCTCTTACCCTCAATATTTAACGGTTTATAATGGTAATTTATATTTTAGAGCAGATGGTGACGGAACTTACGGAGACGAATTATGGAAGTATGATGGTACTAGTGCTTCTTTAGCTGCTGATATAAACCCTAAAACAAACGGTTCAGAACTTGAAAAGTTCGTAGCACTTAATGGAAAACTTTATTTTGCTGCTGACGATGGAATAACTGGAAAAGAATTATGGGTATATGATCCTATTGCTGACATTGCCGCTTTAGTTTACGACATAAATCCTCCACAAATATTCTCTGCTGGAGCGCCTAGTTCAGAACCGAATGATTTAACTGTTTATAACGGTAAATTATACTTCAGTGCATATGATGGTGTAAACGGAATGGAATTATGGGAATATGATGGTGCCAGTACGCTAACCCTGTTTGATATAGGAGTGGGTAGCAACGGTTCAAGCCCAGAAGATTTAACGGTTTATAACGGAAACCTTTATTTTAAGGCACGAACAACTGATACCGGAAGCGAGTTGTTTATGTATAATGGTACAACTTTTTCTGTAGCTGCTGATATAGTTTCAGGAAGTAATGGTTCAGACCCATCAGGATTAACTGTTTTTAATGGGAAATTATATTTTAGTGCAGAAGACCCTACAAATGGAGCTGAATTATGGGAATATGATGGAACGAGTGCATCTTTAGTTGCCGATATTAATGGGTCTGGGGATTCGTATCCAAGCGATTTAACCGTTTATAGTGATGCCTTATATTTTAGAGCAAATGATGGTACAAATGGATATGAATTATGGAAATATAATGGAACTAATGCATCTATAGTTGCTGATATTAGAACAGGTGGTAGTAGTTCATCTCCAAGATATTTAACCGTTTTTAATGACACCTTATATTTTAGTGCAAGTGATGGAACAAATGGACGAGAACTATGGAAATATAATGGAACTAATGCATCTATAGTTTATGATTTTGACCCAGGAAATGGGAATGGTTTATCTCCAGAAAATTTAACGGTTTATAAAAACAAACTCTATTTTCGTGCATATACACCTGATGAAGGAACAGAACTATGGGAATATGATGGTACAAGTACACCCGTACTTACCAACGATATCTTAGTAGGAGATGATGGTTCAAATCCACACGATTTACTTGTATTTGATGGTAGCCTGTATTTTGGAGCTGAAGGATCAACATTTGGAAACGAATTATGGAAGTTATTCGTTTGTCAGGAAGCTGATACATTAATGCCTACTGTTGTTGATAATACCATTTGTAACGGAAGTAGCACAACAATAAACATAGCTGCTGGTGCAAACCTAAATGACGCAACAACTTGGTTATTAACCGAAGGTTCGTGTACAGGAACAGCTGTTGGTAGTAATACAACAGGATCATTTGTTGTTTCACCAACTACAACTACTACCTATTACCTTAAAGGTTCTGGAGGATGTGTTTCTTCAACAGTATGTAAAAGCGTTACCGTTACAGTTAACAATGTAACAACAAGCACCGACACACAAGTAGCTTGCGGTACCTACGATTGGATAGATGGAAATACTTATACTTCCTCCAACAATACAGCCACACATACCATTCCCAATGCAGTAGGCTGTGATTCTGTAATTACCTTGGATTTGACAATTAATCAATCGACAGTTGCTACCGTTCCAATTACAGCCTGTGATACTTATACTTGGCTACAAAACGGAATGACATACACCGCAACAGGAATGTACAACCATACCATTCCAAATACAGTTGGCTGTGATTCTGTAATTACCTTGGATTTAACCATCAATACGGTCAATGTTGCTGTGACGGATACCTCACCAACATTAACTGCCGATGCTACAGGTGCTACTTACCAATGGTTGGATTGTAACAATGGTTTTGCTGTCATTGCAGGAGAAACGGCAAAAGCTTTTACCTCAACTGCCTCTGGTAATTATGCCGTTGAAGTGACCCAAAATGCTTGTGTAGATACTTCAGCTTGCACCACTATTCTGATCACTGGCATTGCGGAGCATATCTTATTTAATGATGTTTCTGTTTATCCAAATCCAAACCAAGGCATTGTAAACATTGATTTAGGAACACTGGAAGATGTAAGCATACAGGTGTTTAATATTGCTGGTCAACTGATTTATCAGAAAGAAGGCATCAATACAAAGGATTTTCAATTTGAATTGAATGAAGGACCAGGGGTGTATCTGATTGAGCTCAATGCACAAGGACAACAACAACACTACAAACTGCTGAAAGAGTAATCTAAAAAACAGAAACATGATAAAAATTATACACATAACCATTATAGCAATTTCATTATTATTTGCTAACCAAGTAAATGCTCAATGTCCCAGTCCACCTACGTTTACTGTACCGGCTGATATACAGATATTTACAGATTCGACATGCATATATGATGCGTCAGTAGCAGTTACAGGGGATGTAACAGATGAGTTAGATTGCGGTGGCACCCTCCAAGCATGTATTGAAGCTGTTCCCACTGTACAAGAGTGTTTGGTCGCTAACCCAACATTCCCTCCTCCTGCATGTATCATCAAATTTAACATCGGAGTTGCTAATTGTCAAGCAGCTGGCATAACTGCTACTTATGTAGATGCGGTGAGTATGAATGACCCATGTACTGGCTCAGCAGTAATCACTCGGACATGGAGTTTGGTAGATGGCAATGGCAATGCAGCAGCAGACCAAGTGCAAACGATAACAGTAACAGATAATATAGCACCAATAGCAGACTTGGTAGCCTTAGCAGATGTAACAGGAGCATGCTCTGTAGCAATGCCAACAGCACCAACAGCAACAGACAACTGTGGAGGAGCAATTACAGGAACAACTACAACTGTTTTTCCAATTACAACACCAGGTACAACAGTAGTTACTTGGATTTATACTGATTGTGCCGGAAATACAGCTACACAAACCCAAACCGTAATCCTTACTAACGCAACCGCACCAGTAACAGATACACAAATAGCTTGTGATACCTATACTTGGCTACAAAACGGAATGACTTACACCGCAACAGGAATGTACAACGATACAATACTTAATGCAGCAGGTTGTGATTCTGTAATTACTTTAGATTTAACGATCAATCAATCTACAGCTGCTACAGTTACTGTTATCGAATGTGATACTTATACTTGGGCACAAAACGGAATGACTTACACCTCAACAGGAATGTAC
>CAZDRA010000018.1:29878-56960 GCA_964507705.1 uncultured Roseivirgaceae bacterium
CAACAGGAATGTACAACCATACTATTCCCAATACAGTAGGCTGTGATTCTGTTATTACCTTAGATTTAACGATCAATCAATCTACAGTTGCTACCGTTACTGTGATCGAGTGTGATACTTATACTTGGGCACAAAATGGAATGACTTATACCTCAACAGGAATGTACGACCATACCATTCCCAATACAATAGGTTGTGATTCGGTAGTTACGTTGGATTTAACAATAAATCAATCTACAGCTGCTACCGTTACAGTGATCGAGTGTGATACTTATACTTGGGCACAAAATGGAATGACTTATACCTCAACAGGAATGTACGACCATACCATTCCAAATACAGTAGGTTGTGATTCTGTAATTACCTTAGATTTAACGATCAATACGGTCAATGTTGCTGTGACGGATACCTCACCAACATTAACTGCTAATGCCACAGGTGCTACTTACCAATGGTTAGATTGTAGCAATGGTTTTGCCATCATAGCAGGAGAAACGGCACAAACTTTTACCTCCACTGTTCATGGTGATTATGCCGTTGAAGTGACCCAAAATGCTTGTGTAGATACTTCAGCTTGTACCACCATTCTGATCACCGGCATTGCGGAGCATGCCTTATTTAATGATGTTTCTGTTTATCCAAATCCAAACCAAGGGCTTGTAAACATTGCTTTAGGAACACTGGAAGATGTAAGCATACAGGTGTTTAATATTGCTGGTCGACTGATTTATCAGCAAGAAGGCATCAATACAAAGGATTTTCAATTTGAATTGAACGAAGGACCAGGGGTGTATCTGATTGAGCTAAATGCGCAAGGGGAACAACAACACTACAAACTGGTTAAAGAATAACGCTCAGCCCGTAACTGTTCAGCAAGAATCATTTCGACTGAACAGTTACAAGGATTGCATGCAGGTCACCGATAACTTTTGGAAAGTTTGGAACTTTCCAAAACGTCAAGCTGATGAATAGGATCTGTGCATAAAGTGATTGACTTATGAAATCATCTTTCGGTAAATTCCCTCCGGCGAAGAAAGGTTCAAAAAGGTATGGATAAGTGTCACCCTTTCAGGGTTTGTTTTATGTCATTTAGCCCGAATAATTCGGAAGATAATTATTGAAACACTTAAAATACCTGCCTACCGCAGGCGGGCTGATAGACAAGTAATTGATTTTCTTTTCACTGGAAACTCGTCACCCATTTTTGGGCTATAAATTATTTAAAATTTTAAGCTGTAAATATCAGACAATCAATTACTTGTTTCCTTTATCGCATATTATTCCGTGAATAATGCGGGTTAGAGGACTTCGTTGCACTTCGTCCTGAGCTCTTAGGTATCGGGGCGTTGCCCCTTTAGAGCCGATAAGTAGCTGATTTATACATTTCAGAAAAGGGATGAGAGCTCCGTAGGAGCGGCATCTTCGATGATTATGGCCAAATAAATATTCTTGGCCATAATCATCTTATATCGTTCAAACCATTTTATATATCCTGTATCGCCCCTACAGGGCTTATGTTGCTATACATGCAATGAGCTACAAAGGTCTTGCTCCGCTGGAGCATATATTCAAAATCATTTTGGCTGAATGCTTGGTACTGATCAAATCATAGCCGTTTTGCTAGCATCATAATCTGCTTTCTGGGGCAGCCTATTCTATTGAATAAAGGAATTTAAGGTCAATTTTATGCACTATCTTCAAATCGATCGCTGCGAGCAATATATTATTTAACTTATGAACTATTAATAGTTATAATACTTATTGCCTTTAAGTACGTATAATTCATTAGTTAAATATAGTATATGGACAATTGGTTGTTTTTAACAGAGCCTGAAATACTAAGAGAAATCGGGAGCAGGCTAAAAAAAAATAAGGATTCAGCATAACCTTACGCAAAAAGACCTCAGTCAAGAGGTGGATTGAGCGTGTCGACTGTGAGCCTTATCGAAAACGGAAAATCGATAACAGTGGAGAGTTTAATTAGAATTTTAATCAGATTAAACCGCATCAAAGACCTTGAATCGGTATTTCGAGTAGGAGAAAATTTAGAATTAAAATTAAAATTTGAACAGGCGAAGTTGAAATCAGAAAGAAAACGAGCATCAAAAAAAATTAAGTAGCGATGATGGTTCAAGTAAAATTGTACAATGAAGCATTGGGTACGGTCGAATGGAATTAATTAATAGAGGTCTCCTTAATTCTACTTTACGAAGTTAACTTTAATTTTTTAATTGACTCAAAACCTTCAAGGATTCATGTGCCAATGGCTTTGATTTATAGAAATCAAAGACAAAGCATACTAAAAATCCTTGAAGGTTTGCTTGTAAAAAGCATATTTCACGATATGCCCTTTGACTTCGTAAAGTAGAATTAAGGATAGCTGAGCTTCAGTAAATTCCCCAAAAGATTTCAATTTCAGAGACCTGCCAAAAACACAACGAACTATTATATTAATAGAGGCCTCCTTTAACACCTCGCCTGTTCATCTGTAAATTTTGTCTTTATTGGACTATTTTTTTTATGCTATATTGTGATTAGAAAGATTTCATAAATTTTATGTTCACGTGTGCATAAATTTTGTACTTTTAGCTCAAAGTCCATCTAAAGAAAAAAATAGCATGACAAAAATATCATTTGAAGACCTTAACAATAAGGTGTGTGTGATCACCGGAGGTGGTGGTGTAATCGGAAAATCATTGGCAATTGGCCTGGGATCTGTAGGTGTAAAAACAGCATTGCTTGGTCGCAACAAAGAGAATGTAGAGAAGGTAGCCGCAGAGGTTCAAAAGATTACCGGAAGCGTTTCTATTGGAATAAGTGCTAATGTATTAGAAAAAGAAACCTTGGAAACTGCCAAAACAGAAATCAATAACAAGCTTGGGAAAATAAATATGCTCATCAATGGGGCCGGTGGAAATTCTCCGAAAGCTACTTCTGCCGCAGAAACCATGACGCCTGATCTTCTGAAGAAAGATCTGAGCAAAACATTCTTTGGTTTGGATATGGCCGGGTTTGAATTTGTTTTTAACCTCAACTTTATGGGCACCATCTTGCCGACCATGATTTTTGCTAAAGACATGGTGGACGATGGCGGCGTGGTACTCAACATTTCTTCCATGAGTGGCCTCACGCCATTGACAAAAATACCAGCTTATTCTGCTGCCAAAGCATCGATCAATAATATCACAGAATGGCTATCTGTCCATTTTGCGCCGATCGGCATCCGTGTAAACGCCATTGCCCCAGGGTTCTTCCTCACCAATCAAAACCGCTTTTTGTTGACAGACGAAAAAACTGGTGAGTTGACAGCCCGTGGCAATAAAATCATTGAGCAAACGCCTATGGGAAGATTTGGTGATGTAGATGAGTTGCAAGGAACGGTGAACTACCTCTTGTCTGATCTTTCGAAATTTGTGACCGGCGTGGTAATGCCCATCGATGGCGGATTCAATGCCTACAGTGGTGTATAAACCAAATAATTTGGGAATAACTATTAAAGAACACTTTCGGACAGTTTGCCGAAGAATTAATTAAAATAACCGTAAAACCATAATTTATTATGAGTATCGAATTAAAAAGCAATTGCAAATATGCCTTGCTTGTACCTACAAGCATGGGCGTGCGCATCACTCCGGCAAACGGACAACCAGTTCACGGAAGTGATACCTTCAAGATGCAGGCTACCAGTGCCGAGACCAATGTGCTGAGCATCTCTTCATACCTTGGTCTGCCTTCCAAAGTATTGACCACTTTTGTGAAAGGAAGCCCTATTGCACAGTTTATCAAAAGCAACCTGAAAAGCCGACACATTGATTTTGAAGGGCCGGAAGTAGAGCAAGGTGACCCTTGGGGATTTCGCCATCAATTCAACATTGCAGATAGCGGGTATGGCTCACGTGGACCTCGTGTGCAAAACGACCGTGCCGGAGAAGTTGGCAGGACACTCAATGTAAAAGATTTTGATCTGGATAGAATCTTCGGAGAAAAAGGCGTACAGATTATCCACCTTTCGGGTTTGATCGCAGCGCTTTCGCCTGAGACAAGCAACTTCTGCCTCGAACTGGCACGAGCGGCCAAAAAGCATGGTACCTGCATATCTTTTGACCTCAACTACAGAGCTACCTTTTGGGAAGGTCGAGAAAAAGAATTGAGTGAGGCTTTCACAGAAATCGCTTCTTTATCGGATATATTGGTGGGCAATGAAGAAGATTTTCAGCTTTGCCTGGGTATAAAAGGACCGGAAGCTGGAGGCAGTGATCTGGATAGTAAGATCGAAAGTTTCAAAGAAATGATTGGCTGCGTGAAGGAAGCTTTCCCTAACACATCTGTTTTTGCTACCACCTTACGACAAGTCGTACATGCCAACCACCATCTGTGGGGAGGCATCATGTTGGAAGAAGACAATTGGCACGTCGTGAAGCCGCGAGATATCCATGTGCTTGACCGCATCGGTGGTGGAGATGGATTTGTAGGTGGTTTGCTGTATGCCATTCTAAAGGATTGGGCACCAGAAAAATGGATCCAGTTTGGCTGGGCGACAGGTGCCATGGCCACAACCTTCCTGACAGATTATGCACAACCTGCCGATGAAGAAATGGTATGGAGCATCTGGGAAGGAAATGCCCGTGTGAGAAGATAGGCTTATCCCCCTTCGAGTCACTCGCTGAGGACTTGGAGGAAACATAAAGAGGAGTAAATAGTAAAATAAATATTTAAAAAAAATGCTTTATTATCAACGAGGTTCTAAAACAGATGTATTGACGTCTGAGGATTTGAAAATCGGTCTAACCACCGCTCTTGATCAGCTTGGGGCTAAGCAAAAAGTATTGGCTATCCCACCTGATTTCACCCGCTTTCATTCCTTCGCTGGGGAATTAACACAATTGGCCTATGGGTATTATGGCGATAAATTGACCGATGTTCTTCCCGCCTTAGGAACACACACAGGCATGACGGATGAACAAATTGAAAAAATGTTTACCGGAGTGCCTAAAGATTTATTTCGTGTGCATGACTGGAGAAATGATGTAGTAACCATAGGTACTGTTCCATCCGAAATTGTCAGGCATGTTTCCCAAGGTAAAGTTGATTATTCATGGCCAGCTCAGGTGAATAAACTACTCGTAGATGGTGGGCATGACTTGATTATCTCAATAGGGCAAGTGGTGCCTCATGAGGTGATCGGCATGGCAAATTATAATAAAAATATTTTTGTTGGCACAGGCGGTGCAGAAGGTATTAATAAAAGTCACTTTTTAGGAGCGGCTTATGGCATGGAACGAATTATGGGAAGAGCAGTAACACCGGTAAGGGAAGTGCTGAATTATGCTTCTGACCATTTTGCAAAAGATATGCCAATCCTTTATTTGCAAACAGTGGTCGGAAAAGACAAAACCGGGTCATTGGTGGTTAGAGGACTTTACATCGGTGATGACATGGAATGCTTTGAAAAGGCATCCGAATTGTCATTAGAAGTAAATTTTGAAATGCTTGATAAACCGCTCAAAAAAGTAGTCGTATATCTCGACCCTTCGGAATTTAAAAGTACATGGTTGGGGAATAAAAGTATTTACAGAACCCGAATGGCTATGGCAGATGGAGGCGAATTAATTGTTCTAGCTCCAGGTCTTCATGAATTTGGCGAGGATCAAGAAATTGACAGGCTAATACGGAAATATGGGTATTTGACAACTCCTGAAATTTTGGAGCTGACGAAAAATAATGAAGACCTCCAGGGAAATTTAAGTGCTACTGCACATTTAATTCATGGTTCTTCTGAAAATAGATTTAGCATCACCTACTGTCCGGGGCATCTGAGCAAAGAGGAGATCAAAAGTGTAAATTATAAATATGCTGACTTGGAAGAAATGACAAAGAAGTATAATCCGGATTTACTAAAAGACGGATTTAATACCATGGCAGATGGAGAGGAAATTTTTTATATCTCGAACCCCGCACTCGGCCTATGGGCTTATAAAGATAGATTTGAATAGAAAAAATAGTCGTCCGATTTCGGACAAATAAAAAAAATATAAACCAATATATAAATTACTGAAAGATGAAGAAATTAGCAGATATCGGTCTCATAGGACTCGCTGTAATGGGTGAGAACCTTGTATTGAACATGGAAAGCAAAGGCTTTACAGTAGCGGTTTTTAACCGTACAGTGGCCAAAGTAGATAAATTCATAGAAGGCAGAGGCGCCGGAAAAAACTTTATCGGAGCGCACTCTATCGAAGAATTGGTAAAGTCACTGGAGCGTCCAAGAAAAGTGATGCTGCTCGTAAAAGCTGGCGATGCGGTAGATAATTTTATTGAGCAGATCATTCCACACCTCGAGTCGGGCGACATCATCATTGATGGCGGAAACACTCATTTTCCCGATACCATCAGAAGAACAGAGTATGTAGAAAGCAAAGGGTTTTTATTTATTGGCACCGGCGTTTCGGGCGGAGAAGAAGGCGCATTGTTGGGGCCGTCGATCATGCCTGGTGGATCGAAAGCTGCTTGGAAGCATGTAAAACCTATATTTCAATCTATTTCTGCAAAAGTAGAAGACGGCACACCCTGCTGCGACTGGGTAGGCGAAGGTGGCGCAGGTCACTTTGTGAAAATGGTGCACAACGGCATCGAATATGGCGATATGCAGTTGATCTGCGAGGCATACCAAATCATGAAAGAATACCTGGGCATGTCGGCAGATGAGATGTATGAGACATTCAAAGAATGGAATGAGGGCGAACTGGACAGCTACCTGATCGAAATCACCAGAGATATTCTTGGATATAGAGACGAAGACGGAGAACCAATCGTAGAAAAAATATTGGATACCGCCGGACAAAAAGGCACTGGAAAATGGACCGCCGTATCGGCATTGGATTTAGGGATACCGCTTACGCTAATCGGAGAAGCTGTTTTTTCAAGATGCTTGTCGGCCGTAAAAGACGAGCGGGTAGCAGCATCAAAAATATTATCTGGCCCAGAGCCAAAATTTGAAGGAGACAGGAATGCGTTTTTGGAGGATCTGAAAAATGCCCTGTATGCTTCTAAAATGGTTTCTTATGCACAGGGCTACGCCTTGATGAGTGCCGCAGCAGCAGAAAGCAACTGGGAGCTCAACTATGGCGGAATCGCCCTCATGTGGCGAGGAGGTTGTATCATCAGGTCTGTCTTTTTGAATAAGATCAAAGACGCTTATGACAACAACCCTGAGTTGAAAAACCTATTGCTCGATCCTTTCTTTAAAGAAAAAATAGAAGCTTCGCAAGCGTCCTGGAGAAGAGTAGTGGCATCAGCGATAACCAATGGCGTGCCTGTTCCGGCATTGACAACCGCATTGGCATACTTCGATGGCTACAGATCCGCAAGACTACCGGCCAATTTATTACAGGCTCAGCGCGATTATTTTGGAGCACATATGTATGAGCGGGTTGACAAACCAAGAGGCGAATTTTTCCATACCAACTGGACGGGCAGAGGTGGAGATACGGCATCATCTACCTACATAGTTTAAGGATTTTAATTAATCATATTGATGATTGAATGCTGAAATGATAAAAATATCCTATAGGCTATCATTTCAGCATTCAATCATTTTATTATTTTGTAATAATTATAGAACTGTTTTTCAATCGCTTTGAGTGTAACCATAAAAGATATTGCCAAATTGCTCAACGTATCGCACACCACCGTGTCGAGATCGTTGAACGACAGCCCCTTGATCAGCAAGAAAACCAAAGAAAAGGTAAAAGAAACAGCCAAAAAATATAATTACAGACCTAATGTCAGTGCCAGGAGTTTGGTCTTATCTAAATCTTATAATATAGGTCTGTTTTTTTCTACCTTGAGAACCGGCACTACGGCCAACTTTTTTCTGGATTCCGTTCGAGGGGTAAACCAAATCATAAAAGGGAGGTATAACCTGGGGGTAAAAGCCATAGATATTTTAGAGGATTTTGAGTCGATTAACAGTAGAAATTTTGATGGTATTATGGTGATGAGCCAAAGCCCCAATGATGATGAATTCATCGCCCATGTAATTGGAGAAGACATCCCCTTGGTTGTTTTGAACAGAGAAGTAACTGGCCAAAAAGTAACAACAGTACTATCAGATGACTTGACAGGAGCTTATAATATCACTAAGCTAATGATTGATCAAGGGCATAAGCATTTAGCTATTATTGAAGGTAAGCCTGAATTCCGAACAACTTATAAACGAAAGCAGGGATTTATAAATGCACACCTTGAAGCAGGAATTGAATTTAACGAAGACTTTGCTGTAGCAGGTAAATATGATATAGAGAGCGGTTATGAGGCAATGCAAAAAATTCTTGGAATGAAAGAACTGCCTACTGCTGTATTTTGTTCTAATGATGAAATGGCCCTTGGAGCAATGAAAGCTATAAAACAAAAAAATATGCTTATGCCCGATGAAATATCTATTGCAGGATTTGACGACATGAGATTTACAGCATATCTCACTCCCGCTTTGACAACGGTATTGAGACCAGTAGAAGAAATGAGCAAAGAAGGCGCGCAAATTCTACTGCAAAAAATTGAAAATGTAGAAACAGAAGTTATAGGAATCATTAACCTTGATACCAAACTTGTAATTCGCGATTCAGTAAAAAAAATAAATTAGTAAAGTGAAGAAGTTATCTATTGATCCTCGTGCGAAAGCATTAATTTTTGATCTTGATGGAACGTTAGTAGATTCCATGCCTTTGCATTACGAAGCGTGGAAAGAAGTTGCAGCTATGAAGGGGTTTGTCTTTTCTGAAGAAGAGTTTTATTCTCTGGCAGGAGTTCCGACAGACCGGATTTGTGAGATATTAAATGAACGACATGGCACTGCTCTTGATCCGGTAGAAGACAGCCTGTTAAAAGAAGAAACTTATCTTAAGAAAATTGATAAACTACAGCCTATAGCACCGGTATTAGATCTGGCAAAAAAATATCATGGAAAATTACCAATTTCAATCGGTACAGGAAGCCCGAAGAAGCATTCCTGGGAAGCAGTTAGGGCACTTGAGTTAAATCAATATTTTGATATTCTTGTTTCTAAAGATGATGTAAAAGAAGGAAAGCCTCATCCGGAAACATTCCTGAAATGTGCCAAAGCAATGGATATAGAACCTCAATATTGCCAGGTATTTGAAGATGGCGATCCAGGATTGCAGGCTGCGAAAGCTGCCGGAATGATCACTACTGATATCCGGGAATATTTATAGGTACTTAAAGCGTAGCGATTTTCAATCGCTGCTATTCTAAAGTATTTTTTCATTTTTTGTTAATCATCTCAGGGATTAAACTTTTTTGAATTCAAAAAATATAAGTATGAATAATTTTATCATCAGATTGTTACTATCAGCATTAGCTGTCTTTATTTGTTCAACAGTATTACCGGGAGCCCATGTAGATGGTTTTATGATTGCTATCGTTGTTGCTGGAATCCTGGCTTTGCTTAATGTTTTGGTCAAACCTGTCTTGGTCATTTTAACCATTCCCATTACAATATTCACATTGGGGTTATTTTTATTGGTAATCAATACTATTTTAGTATTGATGGCAAGTTCATTAGTACCTGGGTTTTTTATTGATGGATTCTGGTGGGCATTGGTATTCAGTATTTTACTTTCGATTGTCAATTCTGTTTTTGGTGGGTTGAATAAATCGAGATAGCGTTCGGAATTATCTGTGTACTAAAATTGTATTCTAAAATCTACTGGGCTTTTAAGATAGTGGGATAATCACCAAATTCATTCACTATTATAAATCTCCTAAAAATATTGTGGCTCAGGACACATTCTATTATGTTTTGGTGCATTGAAATTTATTCTATATTGAAGCATCAACTCATGTGAACCATTTGTGTAGGCATTTAATTCAGAGATAATATAGTCATACGCATAACTAAATTTTAAATATTTATTTAGTTGTAAACCCAATATTCCTATCACAGCATCTCCTTGTCTGTAAGAAACTCCAATATCAATGATTTCATCGTAATACAAATTTGCATTGAGGTCAATAGCTAATGGCATATTATCTTCCATTCTTAATAGAAAAGAAGGTTTTACTTTAAGTTTTACTGCAACATCAAAAACTTTTCCTCCCGTCAGGTAGTAGTTTCTTGAAATCCTGATATCTCTAAAAAAATCTTCTGTATTGGCCTTTTGATTTGTGAGTATGTATGGCACGGAAAAGCCTATATAAAAATCTTTTTTAAAGTAGAAAATTCCTGCGCCAAAGTTTGGCATATAGTTAATTTCACTACCGTTAAACACTGGATCATTTTGATCTAAGATAGATAGACTTGACCAGTCTGATCTTAAAATATCAATACCTCCCTGCAATCCCATTGAAAACTTTGCTCCATTAGGAAATTTGATATAGTATGAATAACTGCCATAGGCTGATAAATTGCCGTGAACGCCAATTCTATCTTCAGTTACCATAAATCCAACACCAATATTTCTGTCTTTAAATCCAGTCTGGCCAGTAAAAGTAGCAAGTTTTGGTGCGCCCGGCACATTGATCCATTGATCTCTGTACATGGTAGTAAATGACGAATATTCATGCCTGCCGGAATAAGCAGGATTAAGCACTAATCCGCTAAACATATATTGGGATAGTACGGGTTTTTGTTGAGAGAAGCCTGAGCTATTCTGAGCGAAAATAAAAAAGACAATTAGCTGGTATTTAAATGATTTCATTATCTGTTAAGCTCTAAATATCCAACTTTTGCTTTAGACCCATCGCTTTTGTCAACCACATAAAAGTAAGTACCGATAGGCAATTCTGTTCCAATAACACTCGCACCTTTGTTGCTTACACCCTCAAACCTTTTTGCCATATCATTCATATTATAGAAATCTTGTTCATAAACAAGTAATCCACCACGATTATATATTTTCACATTATTATCCGGGAAATATTCAAGACATACAATTTGGAAAAAATCATTTAACCCATCAAAGTTTGCAGATACCCCGTTATAAATAATAATATCACCTTTTATTTCTGCTTCCGCTGAAGTCACACAGCCATCCGTGCCTTCTACATCTACTCTATATTTACCTATCGGGATATAAACAAGCTCTTTTTCCTGGGCAAAATATCCATTTTCGCCATACCAGCTAACCTTAAAGTCTTGGGTCATATCAGACAGAATGACATTGGCAGCTCCGCTTGGATTCTGGCAATTAGAAGGGTCCACGATAACTTCTATTTCAGGAAAGTATCTACCATCTTCAATAACAAATTCCGTAGGGTCTGAAATACACCCTGTTGTACGATCTTCGGCAATGACAAAATATGTAGAAGTATCCAGATCGTATATTTTATAATCTTCATAAAAATTATTGAGCTCATCTCCGCTAAACTTATTGAAATACTTAAAGATATAATCAGTGACATTTCCAGAAATCGATGCTGTGGCAATGCCATCAGGTTCTATGCAACTTGATCTATCGTTTAAAACATCCACTTCTGGAGGAGGTATCGCACTCAACAATTGAGTAGGGCCACTTTCCATTGTAGTTTCGCATTGGGTAACATCGTTGATCACAACAATTTGATATTTAAATAAACCAAGATTTGATGCAATTGGTCCTGAAGCATAAAGCGATCCATCTAAATACCAGGTAAAAGTATGACCATTAATGCCATCTTGTGTTGTCGCCGACAGCACACCATTTGGCCTTGTTGGATCACAATTTGTTACTGGAGAAATTTCGTTTATCAACACAGTTGGGAGAACCGTTGCATCCATAACCTCAACAGCCACAGGCTCGGAAATACATGTTGATAAATTTTGGTCGGTAGCAACTACTGTGTAAAATCCTAATGCTCTATCTCTCCATATAGCACCAAGATAATCCGGTGATCCCACTGCTTCATCTCCATTAAACCAAACGTAGGAATAGCTATTGGTAGAATTAATCACATTGGCACTAACTACACCATTGGCAATTTCAATAGGGCAATTTGTATTCGGTGTTTGGGATGCTATAACAATTGGAGTAATACTTTCGTCGTCAATAGTAAATGTATTTTCAGATTGGCAATTGTTATCTAAATTCACAACTACTATTGTATAATTTCCTGATTGCATTCCTGATATTGAATTACTTATTGAATCAGCAATGATATTTGCTGGGTCTGATGTATTTCCTTCATACCAGGTATATCCGTAGTTAAATGGAGGTGTTAAATAAGGATTTGAATTATCTTCGAAAACATCAACCGTTAAAGCGCCATCTGCAAGAATCGATTGATCGCAGCTCATTACCGCCTGATAATTAGTGGCATCAAAAATTATAATCGGATTGGTAGTAGAATCAATCACTTCAACTTTTACAGGATATGAATCAATCATCCACCAATTTTCCTGAGCAATGATATAATACCCTCCAGCTCCAATGTTTTCATAAGCTGTGCGGACATCGTTCCCGGGAATGACAGCATCCGGAACATCGCCACTTTCATACATGTCATGATGCCAATTGAATGTATAATCTGAAAGTAAGTCAGGAGTTCCGGCAAGTGCAATATCTGTTACATCAATACTTCCATCTGTTGGAGAACAAATTGTAAGAGGCGATGTTAGCGTATTAAATGTAGGCTCTAAATATACAAAGGGCATATATTTGTAATAACTAGATTCGCATCCTGTTGCTATGTTTGCGGCAACAAAAGTATAATAACCTTGGTCAACTGAGCTTACATTGTCCAAGCCTGAAAGTAATGGACCTCCTCCATCTATTCCTGCAACCCAGGCATAATTATATCCTCCCGGATCAGGCATGCCGGTTCCTATTTCACTTACATTGGCCTGCATGGCTCCAGTCCAACTTGCAGGATTTTGATTTAACGAATATTGAGGGTTAGTAATATCTATATCTATTACCGGGTTTTCACTTAAATCATTGACAACAACCTGGTATGGATCGGAATAACATTTTGTCAGGTCATCTTGCGCAAGAACAAAATATGATCCCGCAAATATATTTGCAAAAGGATCACCCGAAAATCCGGTTTCTGGCGGTGCAGGGATTATAGCATTATTACTATTGTCCATTAAAACCACGTTCCATCCTGCATTGGGTAACACAACTGGGTTTCCATCAACAGAAATAGTTTCTAATTGTATGGAACCATCAGGGATACATATAGTTTGATCTGAGGCTGATGCAGTGATGTCAATATCTTGCTTTGCTGCTGTAACAACATAATCTCTTGAAGAAATACAGAACTGGTCATTACCTGATTCATCAGTTACTTGCATTGTGTATGTACCGATATCAAGATTTATTGCTCTTGGCAGCCAGGTGCCACCACCATCATCTGTTGTAGGAATAGATCCATCATCCTTCACCCAGGTTACTGTAAAATTAGCAGGATTGATTACTCCATCGTCATTGTCCGTACCTCCAAAAATTATCGGGGTTAATTCTCCAGTAGCAGCTCCTCCAACACAAGAATAATCGGGGCTATCCAAAGAAGCAGAAACAATTGGTTTCTTACTTTCATCTAAAACAATTTTTTGAGTCAATGGTCCATATGCACATCCGGTTGATAGGTTCTGGGCTCTGACATAATATATCCCTGCAGGAATAACATCTGTATTTCCTGACCCATCATCAAAAAATCCGGTAGCTTGATTAAATGTCCCATATGAAGCAGGGCTTATGGAAAGGTCACTTTCCAATAACTGCGCTCCGTACATTATATATGCTGCACTTTCAGATGTAGTATTATTGGTAAAAGGATCAAACTCAAATATATTATTTACTTCCATAGATCCATTTGGGGCACAAATTGTTTGCGGATTTACAGTCAGTTGAGGATCTAATAAATATACTGATGTTGCCTGGTGTACCAGCGTGAAATCTCTTGTAGAAATGCAACCGTCATTTATTAAATCAGCAGAAATATCTTCAACCGTAATTGTATAAGTCACCTCGGCATTGTTTGCTGATAAATCTGATGCACTAAAAGAATTTGGATTATCTGATACAATTACGCCTAAAGGATCTTCCCATTCAAAATTATAATCAGTGGTAATTTGACTACCATTTGCGGAAGCCTCTAGTACACCAGTTGGAGTAAGCCCATCACAGCTATAATCCGGATTTATTATAGATACGGTAATTACTGGATTTTCGCTAATATCTTTTACATCTACCTTTAATGGATTGGTAATGCATAGAGTGGTTAGGTTTTGAGCAGTAACAAAATAGGATGCTTCATTGAGGAGGTTCCATGATGTTCCTGCAATACCATTTCCTGCATTGGCAGCTCCTATCTCAAAAAATACTGAATCGTAAAGCATAAAATTCCCATAACCTAAAGTGTTTCCAAGGTTAGTTCCATTTTCAGAAATTTCAGATATAAATATATCTCCATTGCCATATGAACAAATTGTAATAGGATTGACAGGTGCCGCAGCAACAATCAATTCATCAACCTGTTTACTGAGGTTCGCAACGCCACTGGTTTTACATCCAAGGCCGGCAACCGGCCCACCAATTATTTCTATTGCCAGGGTATATTGCCCAGCTCTTAAAGTATCTGGAGTAAGCTTAGTAGTATTTGTTGGTCCTTCAACTATTTTACTAACATCAGAAATATCTAATCCACTAAACCATGTATATTCAAATTCTCCTCCTGTTGTATAGAATGCATTATTCGTTTCCCCTAGTTGACCATTCCCCGTTAGTGTCAGGCAAGTATTGTCTGGTTGAATTTCTGTAAAGACTAATGGATCAAATGTGTAATCAAGTTCGATTGTAAATGTTTTTGTATCTGTTAAGCAATTGTCATTAAATGCTTCTTTAGCAATGACAGTATAAATGCCGAGATCTAGTCCACTAAATATTACAGGGCCTAGTGCGGGAACTCCACCAGCTGCAATATATGCATATTCGCTTGTTCCTGAATTTGTCCATGTGGCATCAATTGCATTTCCTTCAAACAATATATATTCATAATCAGAATAATCTGCTGTAACCGGACCTGGCTTTATACCAAAAGTTGCGGGATCAATCTGCAATTCAACTTCTCCATTTCCTGGAATACACTGCGTAGAATTGGTTATGGCAGGATCAAAAAATTCTGCTAAAGTGCTTGCAGGCAAAAATACAGTTGTGTCTATTGAGCAAGAAGTACTCAAATCCGTTATTTCAATTGTATAATTATTGGAACCCAAATTTATGGCTTGTGAGCTCCAGGCATCTGGAAAATTTACATTTCCCGGAGGTACAGGTGAGGTCTTATCATTGCCTACAAACCAAACATAAGTGAAACCAGGCCCAGTTGATGGCCCTTCATTTAATCCACTATTGGATGTTCCGCTTATATCTATACTTCCGTTTTGAACTCCTGTACAACTGCTTGGAGGATTTGCATTAATAGTGAACTGAAGATCAGTAAATACATTTATTGCAGTATCAATTGTATTTGATACACACTGCGTAAAGGTATTTGTCACTACCGCCTGGTAACTTCCTACAGAAAGGCTCTGAAATAATCCATTTCCAGTTTGATTTGAATTGACAGAGCCGGTAAGTGAATACTCATAATCAAATCCGGCAGGAGGGGCAATTCCAAAAGTTACTTGCACTTCCAATTCACCATTGGGTACACCGCAATTATCTACGTCTTTTACAGAAGCAAATTCAATAAATGGATTCTGATCGTTAATTTTAGTTATCGATGCATAATTTATTGAACTACATTGACGATCATCAACAACCAATACTCTGTAATTATCTAATTCATGAAGACCTGCAACAGTTTGATTATCCCCTCCAAAAGTTACCCAATTTCCAGACCCTAATGGTGTCTCACGTTCCCAGTTGTAGTTGGTAATGGAATTTGGACCACCATAATTTACCGCCAAGGTTCCATTAGAATATGTAGTAGTATTTGAAGGTATCCAAGTACAAGAGGTGTTTGGTGTTGCATCAATTGTAAATACCGGATCTAAAGAATTGTCCTTGATTTCAAAAATTACAGGATCTGATGGGCAATTATACGCATTGTATGCAATTACCTGATAGTTACCTGGAGGAAGTGTATCGCTGCCTATCGTCATGTTAGCTATCTGACTTCCGGTTTCTGAAATTGTTGGCCCGCCATCCATATTGGTCCATTCGAAGGTGTAACCTGCAGGAATTGCATTTCCTCCATTTACAGTAGTAATAGATGCCCCACTCATAAAAGGCGTAGAACAATCTGTCGCATTGGTCACTGATACACCATCAATAATTGGCTTGATATTGATATCATTGATTACTGAAAGTACTTCATTGGAACAGGATGTTGTTGAATTAGTCATAACCAAAGCATAAGTTCCGGCACTTAATCCTAAAACTTGCGAACTGTCCGGATCTAAAGGAAAGCTTACATTTGGCGATACCAATTGATTGCCTGAGCTATTGCCCTCATACCAGGTAAAATTATATCCTCCGGGGAATGGGTCTGCTTCATTTGATATACTTGTGACTGTAATTTGTCCATTCGGATTGTTGGCTTCACAAGATGAATTATCTAATGTGCTAAGGACAGGGTTTGGAATAACTGTATTATCATCAACTGTTACCGGTGCTGGATTTGATGCACAAGTTGTGGCGTCACTGATTACCGTAAGGATAAAATCACCCGGTGCTATAGATGTAACTGTGGCAGTTGAAGTCGCTAAAGTATCTCCATTGGCTACAGATTCCCATATAAATGTATATCCATCAACCTCAGTCAATCCACCGTCAACCGTTGCAATTAACTGTCCATTTGCATTATTCCCACAGAAAGTTGATGGGGTTGCACTTACAGATTCTATCGGTAGCACAATGCCAATGTTTACGGAAGGATAAAAAGCAATTGTACATTGGGTAGTGTTGTTAGTTATATTTAAAGCGTAGTTTCCGGAATCTAATCCAGAAATAATATTTTCTCCTATACCCGATGGTACAATAGGAGTTCCTGAAAGGTCATCATTAAACCAGTCAAAAGTATAATCATTTACATCGCCGAAACCCATTGAAGCTGTTAGTTGCCCAGTAGGATTATCTAGATCGCAAGAAACCTGATCATCTGAAATTATTGTGGTTGTTGGTGCAATAGAACCATCATTAATTGTTGCAGTAACAGGACTTGATTCGCACTTGGTAATGATATCCCTGGCAACAACAGTATAATTTCCAATAGCCAGATCAGAAATAATATTACTATTGGAGGTCAATAGCAAGCTATCTGCAATTGCTCCAAACCCATTATAAATATCAAAAATATAATCTACTGGATTTCCAACAACAGTTGCAGTTATTGATCCATTGGGTATTGTGCAATGGGTTACATCAACAGTTGATACCGAAATATCAGGAGGTGATGTTGTTAAATCTTGAATAAGTGTATCGATAAATGAGGTGCAATTGGTACCATCTTCTACAACAACCAATCTATAGGAAGCCGCAATAAGACTATCGGCTGTTGGGCCACCTGTATATCCTGCACGAGCCGGAATAATATCATTTGGTCCTCTGTACCAATTAAATGAATATCCGGATGTAGTAGGTGTGCCGGAAACATCAACTGCACCAGATAGTTGTCCTGTAGGTGCAAGCGTATCACAAGACATTTGTTCTGAAACTCCGGTAACGAGCAGAACCGGTTTATCTGTAAGATCAACTATTGAAATAGATGCTGGGTCAGAAGGGCAAAATGTCAAACTATCAATTGCTTGAACTGTAAAAGTACCAACTGGAAATGTATTGACAGTTGATCCTGTAAAATCAGGCGGGCCTGCTCCTATCGCAGGGCCTGTGTACCATTCAAATCTAAAACCATCTGTTACCCCTGCAACATTGGCATCTCCAATTCCAGAATTTGGATCTATACAGGATGTGACATCAGCAATTTTATTGGCTGTTACCAAGGGTATATTCACCGCGTTAATGACCTCAGCATTGAGTGATGTATCACATCCGGTTGAGGCTTCGGTTATCACTACGGTGTATTCTCTACTTTCAAGATTTTGTGCAATAGGGCCATTTCTTTGAATAAACGATGGGATTTTTGGATCTTCCTGATGGTACCACTCAAAGGTATAACCAATTGTCAAAGTATCAGACCCATCGAGAACACCTGCTCCCAAAGCGCCGTCATATGGTAATTTGCAATTTGTAAATGGAGATAATTGCTCAATAAAGGCCCCTGGGATTTGATATCCTGTACTGTCAATTGTTATTGAAGCTGGGTTTGAGGGACAGCCAGTTATATTATCAATAGCTATTACACTATACACTCCCTGGCTAACGCTGTTAATTACAGGGCCGGTATAAATAATTGGACCGGATGCTGCTGCACCATTATACCAATTATAGGTGACATTAGGAACACCCGCTCCTACTGCGGTTACATGAACATTATCCCAATAATAATTTTCGTCCCCACCGTCATTTTTTGCAAGTACCACTATTTGCAGGGTACTCCCGCTTAATCCATTGATGTTTGCCTGAGCTATGCCAAAATCTGCTTCCTGCATGCCATTTGTGAAAATTGTTTCTGCCCCGCCATCGAGAATATAATATACCCGCAGATAATCACTTGATTCAAGTCCTCCCTGGGATTCCAGGTCAATAGTTACACCAACATCGTTTAAGCCAGATAGATCTATTATTCCAGTCTCAAAACGGACGTCACAGCCGGAATTTCTTACCCTAAACCTATTATTTTCAACTTCAATTTGATTCCCTCCATTGCAAGATCCTGTATTTGTAGATGTCCAGGAAGAAGTGCCATTGTCATTTGTTGTACCATTACTTAGGTCTTCAAAACCTTCATACCAAAGTGTTCCACGGAGTAGTGATGAGTTTACATTTGCCGATGCAGAGCCATTTGCAGGAGCAGCATCTGAGCAAACATTATTTGGAGAAGTCGCTGTCAAATCTACATCAAAAGGCAAACATCCTACATTTATATAAACAAGTGCAGTATCACATTTTGCATAGCACTTTGTGGAGTTTACATCACAGGTTACATAGCTTATTGTGTCTAATCCAACAAAATTTGTATTGGGCGTATAGCGCATGTAGTTAACATCTAAACTATCAAAAATATCAGCCAGTCCATTGGAAGCCTGGTCAATGATAATTGGCACATAAAGCTCATCTCCATCAGGGTCATTGTCATTGGATTCTACATCAATAATAGCGGTAGCATTTAGTGGTATGGAAGCGTAATCATCTTGGGCAAATGGCTTTAAGTTTTCACCCAAAAGGCAAATAGTCTGTTCATTAATCGATCCTCCTGTTGATCCGGTAAACCCAAAACGCATTACAGGATCACCATCAAAAACATTATTGATCATATCATCGGTATGCGTCATGACCATTTGTAAGCCGTCTGTATTGGTAGTTCCATTATACACATCTCCCCAAAGTTGTAGAGTTTGAGTACCATCAGGATTTACTTCCCATCGTATTTGGAATAGATAGCATCTGTCATCCTCTATATTATGATAAACACTACCATCAGGATTATTGCCTGTACCATAGGCATACCCTGGCTTTAAAGGAAGTATTCTATTTGAATTTCCTTGTCCATCTGTAATGACCTGTTGGCCTCCATATATATCTCCATTGTAAACTACCGATGTATGATCCCATCCAAAATATTGACTGACATTTTGATTAACTCCATTTGCGTCAGTACCATTGTTGCCATCCGGAACATCATTATTGTTCCAAGTATCCATTTCGACGGCAACAGATTTTTGAATTTTATGATTTTCGGGGTCGTCTCCTGGTCCATGTGGTCCGGGAATTGTGTTAGGCCCTTCTCTACTT
Organism: uncultured Roseivirgaceae bacterium; assembly: GCA_964507705.1. GTDB lineage: Bacteria > Bacteroidota > Bacteroidia > Cytophagales > Cyclobacteriaceae > JAAUQL01. The sequence goes on from CAZDRA010000018.1 coordinate 49,729, forward strand.
AAATGCATGGCATATCCCAGTCCTCCCCCATCATCACCGGTTGCAGCCTGAAGGTCCCAAGTACCTGCCCCACCAATAATCACTTGCTGACTCGGGTCTGTAATTGTATCTCTTGGGTCTTGGTGCATTACAAAAGCTAAACCATCTGCACCATTTCCATCACGATCACCCATATATACTACAAAGTTGAATAGTGTGTCGCTCGAGAAATCTACTTTATCTGCCCACCAAACTGCACCAAATTGATTATAGGTTTCCCATGTTACAGTAAAACATCTTTCAGATCGTTTAACTGCATCATATTTTGGTATAAAAGGGTCTTGAGCACTGGTTGAAACAATGCTGATTGCAGAAATAATAAGAACTAAAAAAATATGTATTAAACTCCTCTTAATCATCTGTATGTTGCTCTGAGGTTGATTTAAAAAGTGATGAAAATAAATTCAACAGCAATAAATTACTACTAAATATTATTATGTAATGATATGAATAAATCGATTTTAGTAACCTCAATTCTAATGTCAAATAGTACAGTAACCTTACATTGGTGAGCAATGCATATAGATATTAGTAATTATCCTATCTGATAAGTGTGACATTGCCTGTATGGACTTCGCTGGAACTACAACTAAGTATATAATAATAGGCACCCTCGGGCAGTTCTTTACTCCCCATCATACCATTCCAATCATTATTATACTGCCCAGCCTCATAAACATTTTGTCCTCTTCTATTGAAAATTCGAATAGGACAAGATTCAAAAACATCTATATTTCTTATTTCCCAAATATCATTTATTCCATCTCCATTTGGTGTAAAAGCTTTTGATGCCTCAACTGGAATTTTTACTTTTTCATCTACAAATACTGTTACTGTTTTCGAATCTTCACATCCATAAATATTTGATCCTGTAACAATATATTCTGTTGTGACAATTGGCGATGCAAGAGGATTTGGTATTGTTGGGTCATCCAAATCTTCTTCAGGATCCCATGCGTAGGTATCTGCACCTTCTGCTCCCAGTTGTGCAGAACTTCCACTTTCAATTCTTTGACTTCCTGATGTTATTTCAAGGTTTACATTATCGACTCCTACAGCCTCCATTTCATCTTTACTGGAGCATCCCGTATCACTGCCGGAACTTACCGAATAGATTCCCGGAGAAGAAATATTAATCTTTGGAGTTGTTTCACCAGTAGACCATTGAATCTGACCTTCTAAGGCTATTACAGAAAGTTCAGCAGAGTTTCCATCACATAAATTAAATTCCCCATCGGGAATACTTTTTTCATCAACCATGATTTCTAAATTCAAAAATTTATCAACATTTATGAAGCTTTCGCTAACATCACGACAAACAGTATTGTCATAACCAACCTCCAAAATCACTTTGAAATCACCAGATTTCGTGTAAGTGTGAACAGGATTTTTATCGGATGAATTTACTCCATCACCAAAATCCCATAAAAACCTTGGTGTTTGAGCATTATCATAGGAAGAAGTATTTTCAAACTGGATTGGCTCGTTGAGGCAAGAACTTGCGACTTCACTAAATTGGGCAATTGGCTCTTCGACTTCATTAATAGAAATAGAATTACTTGTACTGGTACAATCAAAATTATTCTTAACTGAAACCGTGTAAGCCCCCGATGCTGTCGTTGGATATATATTGCCGTTAATTCCAGAAACCTCGTTGTTGTTCAATTTCCAAATGTAGGTTGCTTGTGGTACCAGAGGAACAGATAACTCATTTGAAGTACCTTCGCAAAATAGCGTCCCACTTGATGAAGAAATTTCCATCAACGGAATAGCGCTTATTTCTACAAGCGCTGTGACTGGATCTGTACGACATCCGGCAGATTCAAGCACAAGTGCATATCTTCCGCCATCATCAATTCCGGCATTAGTTATCGTTATCTCATTGCCTGTAATAATTTGATCGCTCGGCGTTTCCCAGTAATAAGTAACGCCATTTATTAAAGCAGCAGTCAACTTAAAATTACTTCCTTCACAAACTACTCCCGGACTTATTATTGAAACAGTTGGAGGTAAATTATCTCCTCCATTTGAAACTATAACTTCTTCACTCTGAGAATCACACCCATCGGCTTGAGATTGAATTGTAACATTGTATGTTCCTGGCTGGATGATATCCGCTTGAAAATTTCCTGGAATTACCTGATCAGTTACAGTGTTTTTCCATATATAATCTACTTTCAAGGCAGGGGTAGTTTTTAATTTCACAGGCTTATTGCTGCAAATTGGTGGTGGATTATCAGGACTGATCTCAGAAATAACACAGAGCATGTTCCTTAAAAATATTAATTCGTTGTTTTGTCTGTTTACGTAACCAACATCTGGCTTACCATCGGCATTGAAATCAGAAATGTTTACATTAAAAGAGATGTCACTATTTCCAATATCATAGCGATCGTAGGAAAGATTTGTCTCACTCGAAGTATTAATTAGTGCAGTTAATTTATCAGAGGCATCTGTGGTTGCTACTACAATATCTACCATCCCATCACCATTGATATCACCAAAGTCAAGCCCCCATGGCGCTCTGCCAGTCTCTATATATTGAGGAGAAGAATATGTGTAACTATCTTTACTTCCGGTATTGACAAGTACATATATGTTATTTACCAGGTTGGTTACGGCTATGTCTTTATCTCCGTCATTATCGAGATCGCCAATTTTTAGATTAACTAAATTCGAGCCTGCAATAGTCCGGGATTGTGGTTCTCCCATTATAATTGTTCCTGCCACACTCTGATTTGGAATTATAAATATTTCCGATTTGTCGGAGTTACAAACGATTTCAGGTTTGTTATCATTATTCAAATCAGCAACATCTAATCCTACCAAAGACCCCGCTGTTGTGGCAATAGACTGTCTCGCAGAAGATGGGAAATCAATTCCATTTGAACTGCTTTTATTGGCGAAAATAAATACCTTCCCGGTTCCCTGGTCTGTCATGATAATGTCAGGCTTTCCATCCTTATCCATATCATGAATCTTTAATCTTCTCGTGGTACTCGAACTAACATTTTCAGAAAGGAGAATCGTAATGAATGGATCAAAACTAATTGCACTTCCACTAGTATTTTTAAATATATAAATACGATCAGCATTGCCTCCTCCTTTTCCTACAATGAGTTCCGGCTTGCCATCACCATCTAAATCAGCACATGTTAAATTTCTTGCTCCTTTTCCAATATTTAAATTCACTTCATTAATTTTATTAAACTTCATATCAAAATCAGATATCTGGGTTATATTTTGATATACAGTGATGGACGATGCTCCGGATTCATCTCTGTTATTTGTAGCAGCCACATCATTCAACCCATCACCATTAAAGTCGCAATTGCATAAATCAAATAGTCCATTGTCTTCACTGATTTTGGTAGACTCATTTATTCGCGATTCATCAAAAGAATTGCCGTTAAACGCCAGATTAAAATAATTTTTTGAATATCCCGTAGCACGAGAGTTTAGATTTATAACAGAAATATTTTGATAAGTCGCCCCACCGGGTACTAATACTTCTATCAGATATTCAGTAGAATTTAATATTTGCCCTTTCGATGAACCAAAATAAACATTGAGGGTACTTTTATTACTGCTGAATCCACTCCCGGAAATAGTTACCAATTCACCATAACTTCCCGATCTCTTGTCCACTTTTACAATGTCTGGCACTTGAGCGTAGCCACGAACAATAAATATAAATACTGCAACGCACGAAATTAAAATTTTGAACCTTTTCATTTTTTAATGGGATTAAAGTTGAAAAAAATTACTTGACCTGTAAAACCCAATTTTCACTTAAACGAGCACCTATTAAGTTAAATCGCTCACTCGTGTCTTTAGCTTCTTGTAAATCTTCGTTTTCAAAAATATACACGTAATAAATTTTCGTTTGAGAGATATAGCCAAATTTGGTATAGAATCCTTTCATAAACAGCGCATCTGAATGTTCTTCTGCATCTCTGTAACTTTTTAATGTTCCTACTACCACATAATTCCCCTTATCTAGTTCCAAAAGATGGTTGCCTTTTATAACAGTTGTTGGGCCAATGTACGCCCCTTCATCATCTAATGTAGGTTCGGTATATTCCTCTTGCTCAACAGCATCTTCCTCAAACTTAAAGGTTAATTTTGCTTCATTCACTTCCTTTATTTCATTCTGATCATTTATTGTAAACTCATCCATAGCCTCTTCTTCCATTTGCTTTATGAGTACTGCTTCTTCATCAATTTTCTTTTGCTCAACGAGCTGACCAGAAGCAATGACAACAGATTTATTGGGTTTAGAATCTAGCTCGTCATCAAATTTGAAATTGAAAATATCAATTGTATCTTCTTCAACCAGTGATTCTAATTCTTCAACAATCACAGGTTCTTCAATTTTGTCTGTTTTAACTGGCAAGGTGGGTACAACTACTGAGGACTTATTTGGTTGGGCTGGTACTTCATCATCGAATTCAAAATTGAATATATCAATTGTATCTTTTTCTACTTGAGATTCCATTTCTTCAAAAATCACTGACTCTTCTTCTACTTCCAGCTTTGTATTCTCTTCATTTAATAGGTCTTGCAGAGCATCTTCCTCGCTGTACGTTTCAGTCGGAACAAAAGGATCATTTTCTACCTGATAGGTGCTTTGTTTTTTCTGAGACGGCAATTTGCCCATGGCACGTAGCATATTTCGCCGCTTTTGAATTAAGTTTATTTTTCCTTTCTTTTTCTTCTTTCCAAATACAATAGAAAGTTGAATATCATGCGTACCATTATTGAAATTGACAGGTTGAACATTGAAAAACTCATATGCATAGCCAAATTTAAAATTGTCTTTCATGTTTAGCCCTATAAATCCGGTAGTGCCATAATATTGTCTAAAGGAGGCTCCTATCCAGAAAACATCCATTAAATGTGCCAAACCTATTGCTTCAAACTGACCTGGAAAATCTTTTGAATAGTAATAAATGACATGTGGCTCAAGCGCAAATTTTTTTTCAGATATTTCCCATTTATAGCTTGTCATTAAAATGGCATCATTTAGCGGACTAATCTCTCCGGGATCAAACTCATCCTCACTAATAGCTTTGCTTTTAAAAATTTTTGGCAGAGAAAGACCCATATTAAATCCCTTATTAAAATAATTTAACCCTGCATTTCCATCTAAAAAAACGTTTTTGTTTAAGCCATTAATAATTGCCGGATCATCCAGGTCAACCTCATCCAGGTTAATGTTATTAAATCCTACTCCACCGGATAAACCAAAGCTTAAATAGTGAAATTCATCAAAACTTGCTCGGTATCCAATTGTGAGGAGTGCCCTGGTAGTATTTAAAATTGCCCTTTCATCACTTTGAATATGAACTCCAAAATTTACTTTTTCATTAAAAATTGTATGGAAATTGAATCCTGTAGTCACAGGAGCACCTTCAATACCTGTCCATTGCTGACGTCTGTAAACATAAAAGGCAGGCCTGTCCTCAAATCCTGCATAGGCTGGATTATAATAATACGGATTTAAAAAAATCTGACTATTGAGTGGCATTTCTTGCGCAAATGCAGCTTGAAAGAAGAGCAGAAATACTAATATATGGAATAAAATCCTCATAAATTCTTTCCAAAATTATATTTTATTAGGCATCAATAATGTGCTAAATGGTAGCAAACAATGCTTATGTTTTATACAATCCAGCAATAGAATAATTGGAAATCAAAAAATCAATGACTGAAAATTGACAATAATCAAGTTATATTCCAATCTTTCAATTCCGGAAGCTTCTTCTAATTAGTGCCATAATTATCCTTATTCAATAATTAAAGCTCCAGTCAATATCAAAGCGATAAATTATTGATTTGTGATAATTAACAGCTCACGGAATACCTATTGATCATTTACCGAATGAGTAGGTTTTTGCTCAACAAGTATAATTTATAATATATATTTTATAATTATATGAATAATGGGTTATAGGGTTGTCAATTGTATTGTCAGAATAATTAAACTTCAATGCAAATGTTACTTGTGTCTTGGTTGCAGTTATATTAGTGGGTGCAATAATCGTTTATTAGAAGTGTATTTACTTAATTTTGATTCTATAAAAAAGTATAAATATAGAGCCATTTTTATTCTCTATTTCTTAATGAACAAACTCAGAATCCATAATTATATCTTTGATCGCCCGTATTTTCGATCAAGCAAAAAAAAGCCATTTCTTATATTCTTTGTCTTATTTATAGGGATATACTGTAATGGACACACTCAAACTTATTTTGGTTTTAGAGCAGGCCTTAATGCGAGTAAGGCATCTTTTGATAATGAGGTATATAAAGATTTTTATAAAACAAAAATAAAACCTGGGTTTACAGTCGGTGCACTTTTACTGTTTGAGAATAAAGAAAAATATGGTCTATATACTGAGTTTAACTATTCACTAAGGGGAAAAAGCATTGAAAGTTCTGCCAATGATTATGAAACCAATAAAGCTATGTATCATTTTCTCGAGATTCCTGTTTTATTTAGGGTGAAATTTAAAAAACCAAAATATGATTGGTTCTTACAACTTGGCCCGGAAATAAAGCAATGGTTAGGCGGAAAAGGTACTTTTGAAGTCTATGAACCTGACAGAGACATCATCACAGCATATAATTATACTATCAATTTTTTAGAACCTCTCACAACTTCAGACTACATGAATGTAAGGGCACCAAACCTTTTGCAGTTGGGTTTATCAATTGGTGGAGGGCTTATTTGGGATATGAAAAATGGCAATTATGTTTCATTTGATATGAGATTTACTATTGGCCATACATTTATGGGTGGTTATGAAAGTGGTAGTATTCCAAATATTGGGCTTGTAGACAATTTTGAATATACCGATAATGTATTGTCTCTATCTGCTGTTTATTATTTCGATATTCTCGAAATAATAAGACTTAGCAAAAATAAGTATAGATAGCAATAAGAGGTAATAATTCAGAGAATCTGCATTAATACAATCGCACCTGCTTACCGGGATAAGTCAAAAAATTTAAAGGCGGCAGGCAGGCGACTCCTGACTTCGCTCTCTTAAATCAAAGATTTCCATTAAAATAACAATAGAACCACTTATTTACAATTGGCGATTCAAACTACTTTTCAGAAATATTAAATAATATTTAATGAATGCCCGTATATTTACCTAATTTGTTATTTTTGTATAAAACACAAA